>CAYGUD010000542.1:0-1502 GCA_964352865.1 uncultured Hyphomonas sp. | reverse complement strand
CACGCCTTTCACGGCAAGTGCTGCGGCCTCGGCTTCAATCGCTTCACGCTCCATAAGGTCGGCAGCGATCTCGCCGTCACCTTCGAGATCTATGTGTGGCATATCCGTCGCCAGGTGATCAGCCGGCGCAAGACCGCAATAGGGATCTTCGGGCACGACTTTCGCCATCGCCACACAGCGCTCTGCAAGCGTTTTCAAGCCCTCTGGCGAGGTATCTGACCCGGATACAGAGGCCTGTCTCTGACCAAAGAAACACCGCAGCGCCACACCTTGCGATTCTGACCGTTCAATACCTTCAAGTTTGCCTTCGCGCACTTCGACACTCACCCCATCAGAACGTCCAAAAGACGCATCGGCGTCGCTGGCGCCAGCTTTGGTGCAGGTCTCGATCAGAGTGGAAAGGATGGATTCAGGCGAAAGCTCGGTTTTTGTCATTCGCCTCATGTAGAGAGCGCGCCGCAAAATGCCTAGCCCCTGTCTGCGACATCGCGCTTGACGAGGGGGCGCATCAATCGCACATCCGGCGGATGACAAAGATAGATCCAATTCACATCATCGGTGGCGGCATGGCTGGCTCAGAAGCCGCCTGGCAAGCTGCAAATATGGGCGTGCCTGTCATTCTGCACGAGATGCGCGGCGTAAAAGGCACTGATGCTCACCAAACTGACAAGCTCGCCGAACTGGTTTGCTCTAACTCGTTTCGCTCTGATGATCACGAGCTGAACGCGGTCGGTGTGCTGCATGAAGAAATGCGCCGTGCCAATGGCATCATCATTCCAACAGCGGATCACCACCAGGTCCCTGCAGGAAGCGCGCTCGCTGTTGATCGCGAGGGGTTCGCTGAGGCTGTCACCACAAAGCTTGAAGCCCACCCGTTGATCACAATTGTGCGGGAAGAAATCGCCGGTCTGCCGCCGCAATCCTGGTCGAGTGTGATTGTCGCGACCGGCCCCCTCACCTCAATCGCCCTCGCAGAAGCAGTGCGCGCTGAAACCGGTGAAGACGATCTGGCATTTTTCGATGCGATTGCGCCGATTATCTATGTCGATAGCGTCGACATGGATAAAGCCTGGCGCCAGTCTCGTTATGACAAACCTGGCCCCCACGGCGACACGGCGGCTTATATCAACTGTCCTATGGATGAGACGCAATATAATGCCTTCATTGATGCCTTGATTGATGGCGACAAAACCGAGTTCAAGGACTGGGAAAAGGACACGCCCTATTTCGAAGGCTGTTTGCCGATTGAAGTGATGGCGGAACGCGGGCGAGAAACACTGCGGTTCGGCCCAATGAAGCCAGTCGGGCTGACCAATCCGCATAATCCTACTGTCAAAGCGCACGCGATCGTGCAGCTTCGCCAGGACAACGCACTCGGGACTCTCTGGAACATGGTCGGGTTCCAGACCAAACTGAAATACGGCGCTCAGTCTGACATCTTCAAGATGATCCCGGGACTTGAAAATGCGCAATTTGCCCGGCTTGGCGGCATCCATCGCAAC
>CAYGUD010000541.1:0-1510 GCA_964352865.1 uncultured Hyphomonas sp. | reverse complement strand
TCTGAAGAGATTACACATCGTCTGCTGCCAGCCCTGCAGCAGCTCCAAAATGCGCTCAACGACAAGGCGCAGGCCTGGGCCGACATTATCAAAATTGGCCGCACGCATACGCAAGATGCAACGCCAGTGACACTCGGCCAGGAATTTTCCGGTTATACAAAAATGGTTGAAATGGGCATTCAGCGGATTGAGCAGACGCTGCCTGGATTGCTGGAGTTGGCACAAGGCGGCACCGCAGTTGGCACGGGTCTGTCGACCCCAATCGGCTTTGCTGAAGGCGTCGCAGACAAGATTTCCCAGATCACCGGTCTGAATTTTGTCACAGCGCCAAACAAGTTCGAAGCACTGTCCGCGCATGATGCCATGGTCTTTGCGCATGGCGCGATCACAACGGCGGCGATGTCCTGCTTCAAGATCGCGAATGATATTCGTTTCCTTGGATCAGGACCGCGCTCCGGCCTCGGCGAACTGGCATTGCCGGAAAATGAGCCTGGATCATCAATAATGCCCGGCAAAGTAAACCCGACCCAATGCGAAGCGATGACGCAAGTCTGCGCGCATATACATGGCAATAATGCTGCCATCGGCTTTGCGGGCAGCCAGGGCCATTTCGAGCTCAACGTGTTCAACCCGATGATGAGCTACAATCTGCTGCAATCCATCCGGTTGCTGGCGGATGCCGCAGTGTCTTTCACAGAGAATTGCGTTGTCGGGATTGAGCCACGTCTCGACAATATCAAGCGAGGCCTCGAAAATTCGCTGATGCTGGTGACGCCGCTAAAAGAGAAATACGGTTATGACCGAGCCGCAAAAATCGCCAAGACGGCACACAAGAATGGCACGACGCTACGCGAAGAAGCGATCGCTGACGGCATTCCAGCCGATGACTTTGACGCGATTGTTCGCCCTGAAAAGATGATCGGACCTAGCTAACCACCCGGGCGCACATCTGTTCTAGCGTCTTGCCGTCCCGATCAGCAATCTTTTGCAGAGTTTCAATACTGGCGGCGCTCAAGCCGTCGCAACCTTTTGTGGAGACCGGCGCCTCAAAGCTGGCCGGTTGATAGGGTTCACCACCGACTGAAACCGCATTCATCTTGGTGCGCGTCTTGGGCATCTTCGCGCTTTTGCAGACATCCATGACACGGCCAATCTCTGTCGTTGCCGATATTGCATCTGGATAGGAAAGACCCTGGTTTTGGGTCATGTCCTCAAACATGGCGGCAAAATCGGTATCTGTTTCATCATCGGTTTCGGAAAATTTGACCACTGATCGAAAGGCGGCCGACGCCTGCGAATAGTCCACATTGGCCGAGGCATCCGTCTCATCGGCCAGACTTTTCGCCATGCAACCGCACTCGGCATGGTGTGAAGCGCCGCCGCGAAACTCTTTGTCATGATAATCCAGGCTACTGATGCAGCTCTTTGCAAACTCGGTTTGCGCCTGGTTGAGCTCATAGCTGGCGACCATGGTTTCCAGCTTCTGTTCTGATCGCATTGTACTCCAGGC
>CAYGUD010000540.1:0-1516 GCA_964352865.1 uncultured Hyphomonas sp. | reverse complement strand
CATCCGATCTCGCCAGGGATTATCGAGCGTGCCGTGAACGCGTCCAAAGCCTTCTTTGAATTGCCGGAAGACGTGAAAGAAAAATACCATGACGCCGCCGGTGGTCGACAGCGCGGATATACCCCGTTCGGAACCGAGAATGCCAAAGGCGCGAAAGCCGCCGACTTGAAAGAGTTCTGGCATACCGGCCGGGCATTGCCCGCTGACAGCCCGTATCGCGACACCATGGGCGAGACGCCAGATGTCCCGGAAGTGGCTGAATTTGATGCCGCGACACGCGATTTCTATGAAGCAATGGACGCGTTCGGAGCACAGCTCCTGCGCGCCGTCGCGTTGCATCTCGGCCTGCCGGAAACCTGGTTCGATGAGAAAGTCGAATATGGCAATTCCATCCTGCGCCTATTGCACTATCCGCCGCAGAAAAACCCGCCGCCACAAGGGACAGTCCGCGCCGGCGCGCATGAGGATATCAATGTCATCACGCTCTTGCTCGGCGCTGAAGAAGCAGGCTTGCAGGCCTTGCACCGATCTGGCGAATGGCTCGACGTGAATCCACCGGCCGGATCGCTGGTCATCAATTGCGGAGATATGCTGCAGCGTTTGACTGGCGGCGTGTTGCCCTCGACGACACACCGTGTGCTCAACCCGGCGCCGGAACGGTCGAAGTTTCCGCGCTATTCGACGCCCTTCTTCCTGCACTTCAACCAGGATGTGATGATCGAAGCGCTGCCGCAATGTCTCGCGGAAGGCGGCAAAGCCGAACCGCCCATCACCGCGCAAAATTATCTTCTGGAGCGCCTCCGCGAGATCGGTCTGATCAAGGCTTAGAGCTCAACATTGTGCCGGGCCTGCCAGGCCTGGCGCGTGACTTCCCAGACCAGCGACTGACGCGACCCGCCATCTGGTCGATGGCTGGTTATCTCACCTTTGCGCACAAAGCCAAGCCCGTCGAGCAATCGCGCTGTTCGGACATTGTCCAGCGCGCCGGTGGCAACCAGAAGTTCTAATCGCAAGCTCTTGAACATCCAGGTAAAGGTCTGAAGCGCGCCCTGCACACCCGCCCGTTTGCCTTGATGATCGGCGCGGATCGCCCCGCCCAGGTCACCCGCGCCCCATTCCGGCCAGATGTGGAATTCTGAATAGCCAAGCACCTCGCCTTCCTCGTCAAATCGCAAAAACAGCAATCCCTCACCGCGGGCCTGTGCATCTTGATTGCGCGCAATGAAGCCGCTGACTGTTTCAGGGGTCAGCGGCACTGGCAGGTTGTAGATCGGTCCGTGGATCTCTGGATCGCTCAAAAAACGGTACAGAGCGTCTGCGTCTTCGCGCGTTGCGAGCCGGCTGGGGGCATTGCCGAAGGGAATACCCGTCGCGCCGCGAACGGCATCACGGATCTCTGATTGCCGCGCCGCCGACATGGCGTTTCGCGTCAGCGGCAAATCCGCCATCAGCCGCTCTCCGCGAGCAAGGCATCGACCTGGGGTCGCCATGGCAAACTCGGCTGCGCACCAGGTCT
>CAYGUD010000539.1:0-1516 GCA_964352865.1 uncultured Hyphomonas sp. | reverse complement strand
CCTGTTGCCACTCTCGGAAAGGTGATTGATGGCAAGATTCTTGCCAATAATCGCGGTCCTGAAGCCCTGGCATTTTCGGACCAGGCTCTGATCGTCGGATTTGAAACACACGATCAAGGCGGATCGCCGATTGGCCGCATTCTCATGGATGGCGGTTTGACCGACCTTAAGCGCACGCAGCAATCGAACCTCTACGTGCTGACGGGAATGGATTCTCAGGATGGACTGATTGCCTCCGTATTTCGAGCTTATGATCCGGTCCGCGGAACACGGGCAATCCTGCGCGTGAATGCCGGGTCTGACCGCGTGGCCGAAGCAAATCTCAAAAACCCGCTGCCTGTTGATAATTTTGAGGGCGTCGCGATCGGTGCCAGCCCAAGCGGCGCACCCCGTATCTGGCTCATCTCCGACGATAATTTCAGTTCAGACCAGCGCACACTGCTGCTGGCATTCGACCTCGATCACTAAGCCGGGCAAAAAACCTCATGATGCATGATCCGGTCTTTTGGGGTGTCGCGGTTTTCTCCGTTCTGATCACGGGCATTTCGAAAGGCGGCTTTGGCGGCCTGGCCTTGCTCGCTGTACCGCTCATGGCGCTGGTCATTTCTCCGGTCCAAGCCGCTGGCATCATGTTGCCGATATTGATTGTAATGGATTGGGTCGGGGTCTGGACCTATCGCAAGCACTGGGACCGCAAATTGCTGGCTCTGCTTTTGCCGGGAGCGATTCTCGGAATTGCCGCAGGCGGCTTCCTAGCAGGGTATGTCGATGATCGGGTCGTGCGCTTGTTTGTAGGCGCAATCGCTGTTCTGTTTCCGATCTATGCCGTGTTCAAACCGCGCGGCGGCGACGCTTTCATTGCGGGCAACCGGCCGCTCGGATTGATTTCTGGCGTGGTGGCAGGGTTTACCAGCTTCATCGCGCATGCTGGCGGGCCGCCCTATCAAGCCTATGCCATCCCGCAAAAGCTCGAAAAGCAAATCTATGCGGGCACGGCTGTGATGTTCTTTTTCGTCGTCAATTTCGTCAAAGTGCTGCCCTATGCGATGCTCGGACAGTTCGATCAGAGCAATCTGACAACGTCGCTCATCCTCATACCGATCGCGCCATTTGGCGTCTTGTTCGGCGCCTGGCTGGTGAAGCGGATCGACCAGACCTTATTCTATCGCATTCTGTATGGACTGATCTTCGCGGTCGGCGTGAAACTGCTTTGGGACGGTCTGATCTAGTCTTTCGAAATCAGATCAACCAGCGCTACGGCTTCAAAGCTCGCCCAGTCGGTATCGCCTTCCAGTTTGGCGACTTTTACGCCTGCTTTGTCGTAAAGGACCGTCGTCGGGAATCCGCCGCCGGCGCCGGCATCATAGACCACATTCCAGCCATCCGGCCCGTCCGCCAGCGTATAAAAGTCCAGCACCCCGCCCGATAGTTCCCGCAAACGCTGTTGGGCATAGTCGCGGTCTGCAGGCTCATCCACGCTGATCGCGATCACTTTGAAATCAGGCCCGCCGCGTGA
>CAYGUD010000538.1:0-1519 GCA_964352865.1 uncultured Hyphomonas sp. | reverse complement strand
CCACAAGATCGTCATCATGACGGATGCGGATGTCGATGGCGCGCACATTCGAACCTTGCTGCTGACATTCTTCTATCGTCAAATGCCGGAAGTGATTGAGAACGGCTATCTCTACATCGCCCAGCCACCGCTCTACAAAGTGTCTCGCGGCAAATCAGAGCGCTATTTGAAAGATGATGACGAGCTCAACACTTATCTGATTGAGTCCGGAACAGATGGCGAAGTGCTGATACTTGCCGACAGTACCCAGATTGCTGGCGAAGACCTGCGCGAACGGGTGCGACTGGCGGCGCAATTCAAACAAGCCTTGTGGCGCCTCAGCTTGCGCGCGCCGGGCGAGATTGTCGAACAGGCTGCGATTGCGGGTGCGATGGCTGCTGGTGCATCTGACGAAGATGCAGAACGCGCTGCGGCCCGCCTCAATATTATCGCGGAAGAAGGCGAAGATACCTGGTCCGGCCGATTTGAAGAAGGCCACCTGATTCTGTCGCGTGAAGTTCGCGGCGTTGAAGAAAAAGCGGTGCTGGACGCGCAATTGCTGGCCAGTGCTGATGCCATACGATTGAACAATCTCGCCCAGTCAATTCGCGCGATTTACGTTGAGGCGTCAATTTTACGCAACGAAAAATCCGGTGAGATTAACGTAACCGGACCCGTCAGCCTGCTCGAAGCCGTACTCGCGTCTGGCCGCAAAGGGTTGAAAATTCAACGCTATAAAGGCCTGGGCGAAATGAATGCGGATCAATTGTGGGAAACCACGCTGGATGCCAATGCGCGGACTTTGCTGCAAGTGCAAGTCGATGATGCCCTGGAAGCTGGCGACATGTTCTCGCGCTTGATGGGGGACGTTGTTGAGCCTCGCCGACAGTTTATTCAGGACAATGCGCTGGAAGCTGAAGTCGACGTTTAAGTCACATTAACCGGCGGGCAGACGTTCCGATCCTTTTCGGGTGTGAAAAATAATAAGCTGAAAAATTCAACGGTTTTTGGCGAATACTGAAAAACCTCAAAATCAAGACTTGTCGCCATGTCTCGTTTTCTGGCATAGTCGCGACATGGGGATAGAATTCGACTTCGACGCTCTAAGCGGTATTTGGTCCGGGCAGTACTGGCTAGGAGAGGCAGATCCTTATGGCGTGCATTTCTCTGCCTGGGTCTCTGTCGAGAACGGCCGGCTGACGGGCTCGATTCTCGAGCCAAGCTTCTTTGGCCTTGGCGAGCGAACGGAAAACGAAGCGAACATTCGCGGGCATGTGTCTGAAGAAGAGTTCGTGTTTCTGAAAACTTATAAAGATACCGACCATGAGCCGGCCTATTATGAAGGTGAGCTTTCGGAATGCGGTCAGAAGATTCTTGGCCGATGGTATTTTGGCTGGCCGGACGAAACAACAGGCCGTTTTGCAATGAGCCTGAAAAGCGCGACAAAAGACAAAACACCAAACCTTCAAAAATCGGCTCGCTCGCTCAGATAGCAGGGCTGACCACAAGCACTTACAACTCTGGCTTTATCACGCGTGAC
>CAYGUD010000537.1:0-1520 GCA_964352865.1 uncultured Hyphomonas sp. | reverse complement strand
AAACTTCTGGACGCCGAGACGTGCCGGTGTAGTGACTATTCCAATCGCAAGCAGCACGTGCCGGATTGCGTCATCCTCACGCCGAAAGACATTTCAGAACTGCGCTGGATGCCTAAATCCTGTTCGTATCGGTTGATTCATGAAGGCCACAAGCTGCCGGACTGGCACCATTTGATCAGCGGCGACCCGCAGCGCGTTCACGAGAATGGTCACTCGATTATCGGCCGCACGCTGAGCGAAGACACTTTGTTCGATCCGGACGATGTCGACCAGATCGAAGCCTGGATTGTCGATTGGGAAGGCAATGAGCCTTAGCGGGCCTTATGGCCCTTCAACCGTATACCCTTTGTCCCGCAGCATCACGATCACGCTATCTGGTCCGGCCAGGTGCCCCGCCCCAACCGCAATAAAGACAGAGCCTGGTTGTTCCAGCATGGCCTCGATTTGCGGCACCCAGGCCTGATTGCGTTTGACCAGAAGCGATTGGTACGCCGCATCAGTGAAGCCATAGCCGTCAGGATTGGCGACTAATGTGGCAATCCCGTCAACATCGCCTTCCGCCCACTCATCGACCAGCAAGTCGAGCATGCGTGGGGATTCATCGAGCAAAAGCGCCGTTTCATACAGCATGGTGATCTGTTCTTCTTCGGGCAGCAAATCAAACGCATCGGTCTGTTGCGAAATCTCTTCGAGAAATCCGAATGTCTTACCGGCGGCTTCAGCCTCGGCCTGAATCACTGTCTCAACACCCGCGTTCGGGTCGTAGCCATCATTGACCAGTTTCATGACGCCGAGATTGACCGAGGCCATCCACGGCTCAAACGTGTTCATCGCGTCGAGCGGCACACCGATGGAATCAAACGCCGCGGAAATCACCGCCTCATCATCATCATTGAGGACCGTCTTCAGGGTGCGGCCATCCTCATACATGCCGCGCTGCAGGAAATCCGTGGCGATGGCACGCTGCGCTTCGGGGCTTTTCATATCGACTTCAAAGACAATCTTGTCAGCGCTTGAAATCGCCTCATCAAACGCCGCTGTGCGCCATTCCAGTTCCGGACGCAGCAAATGTACAGTGCCGAAAACGTGGATGGTCGTGTCTTCGTCAGACAGGCGCCACATGGCCGGCGCGCCAGGCCCCTCGGAGGCTTGGGCTTGCGCCAGAGTTTCGTCGAACCCGTCCAGAATGTCAGCTTTTGTCGGCCGCTCCGGCGCGTCTGTCTCCACACCTGGAGTATCTGGTGTTGCTGGCGTATCCACCGATGCAGGTTCATTATTCCCGCACGCTGAAAGCGCCAATGCGATACCGAGAATCGAGGCACTGATGCCCAATCGTAGCTTGCTCATGCTCATTCCTTTATATTCGTAACTGTTCTGCCAAGTGTCGACCGTCTTGCAAAGAGATTACCCGCATTCTGCAGATTGCATCCCGATACAGCTTGTCGTAAGAGCGCTTGAACGCACCTATAGCTCAGCTGGATAGAGCGCTGCCCTCCGAAGGCAGAGGTCAGAGGTTCGAA
>CAYGUD010000536.1:0-1532 GCA_964352865.1 uncultured Hyphomonas sp. | reverse complement strand
TCAGAGAATTGACCGTCGCGGCGGGATCGACACCATAAGCCGAAACCAGAATGATAAAGCTCAGGCTGCCGCCAATGAGTGTGCCGATGAGGATGGCCAGTCCCCCCAAGCGAGGCACGGGTTGTGCCTGCATCTTGCGATCACCATCCGGGGCATCGACCACGTTCAGGCCCATCACACACCGACAGGCAAGCCGGCTGACGGCGAAGCTGATGGCAGTGAAGGCTCCGATCAGAAGCCATAGCCCCCAATCCATCACCCGCCTCCCAGCAGAGTCGATTGCACCCACCAATCCGGGTTCTGGCGATGCAACATATCGGCGGCGGCTTCTGCCTGGTAGATGCTGTCGAACAAGGCGAAACACGTGGCACCCGACCCTGTCATCCGCGCCATGCGGACACCGGGCAGGCCTTGCATTGTACCGAGTATCTTTGCGATTTCGGGATGTTTGCTCATCGCCGGCGTTTGCAGGCTGTTGCGCGTATTATCGTTCAGCCAGCTGACAAAAGCGCGCAACGCCGTGCGGTTGTCCGGCAAAGGCGGATGGTCCGGAATGCCATCGGGGGCAACTTCATCATAGGCGTCAAACACGTCTCCAGTCGGACAGGATATCCCGGGATTGATCAATAAAGCGGGTAGCCGTGGAATACTGAGGATTGGCTCGAACGCATCGCCCTCACCAGACATAAAGCCGGGCAGGCTGTGAAAGCAGGCCAGCACATCTCCGCCGAGCAATGGTGCAATGGCTTCTGCCATGGTCTGAGCGCTTTCGCCGCCATGCGCGCGAACAATCAGACGCAGCGCCGCGCCAGCATCAGCCGAACCGCCGCCAATTCCGGCTGCGCAGGGCAAGACTTTTTGCAATCGAAAGGCCAGCGGCGGTACGTCGCCATCCATGGCATCATTCATCGCCCGTGCGGCTTTCAGCACCAGATTGTGTTTTGCCGGGCCTGATTGTTTCGCGAAGGGGCCATCGACAGCGAGACTGAAATGGCTCGCCGGTTCCGCCGACAAGACGTCAGCGGCGTCAATGTCGGCAAATGTCACCAGCGAAACGAGATTATGACGTCCATTGTCTTTGGGCGGGCCAACATGGAGAGAAAGGTTGACCTTTGCAGGCGCGTAATCAGTCAGCCGGGTCATGGATAGGCCGGTGTGCGATCTTTGGTGGCGGCCTGCAGCAGCGCAAGCCCGCTATCGAGTTTCTTGCGCAATAAGTCGATTTCTTCATCGGCCACAGCATATTTGAGCGCGCGTTCCCATTGGAAGCCAGCTTCCTTGAAGCGGCCAACTTGCCAATAAGCGTCGCCGAGATGGTCGAGGATCTCGCTGACATCCGGGGCAAGCTCAGTGGCGCGTTCCAAATAGAAAATCGCCCGCTCATAATTGCCCAGCTTGTAATAGGCCCAGCCGAGACTGTCTGTGATCGCTCCGTTTTCCGGCGCGAGGCGCAAAGCGCGCTCGATCAGATTCAGACCCTCATCAAGATTAATTCCGCGATCAATCCAGCTATAGCCAAGATAATTCATGAT
>CAYGUD010000535.1:0-1536 GCA_964352865.1 uncultured Hyphomonas sp. | reverse complement strand
GATTCAGGACGCGCTCGGCATTGATGGGTTTGGCTTTGACATGAATGTTGCTTGCTCGTCGGCTACATTCGGTATCCAGACCGGCGCGGATTTTGTGCGCTCTGGCAGCGCCAAATCGGTTCTTATGGTCAATCCGGAAATCTGTTCGGGGCATTTGAATTTTACCGATCGCGACAGCCATTTCATTTTTGGTGACGTGGCAACCGCCGTCCTGATCGAAGCCGAAGACATCGCTCCAGCGACGCATTGGAAAATCCTCGGCACCAGTTTGAAGACGCAATTCTCCAACAATATCCGAAACAATTTTGGCTTCCTCAATCGCTGCGACCCGGACGGGATTGGCGCGACCGACAAATTATTCGTTCAGGAAGGCCGCAAAGTCTTCAAGGAAGTCGTGCCCATGGTCGCCAAAATGATCATTGCCGAACTCGAGCGCCTGGACCTCGCGGCCCCAGACCTGCGCCGGATGTGGCTGCATCAGGCGAATGCGAATATGAACCGCTTGATTGCCTCTAAAGTCCTTGGCCGCGAAGCGACGCCAGATGAGAGTCCGACCGTTCTCGACACATATGCGAACACCAGTTCAGCCGGATCAATCATCGCGTTCCACAAACACAGCCAGGACATGAAAGCCGGTGATAAAGGCCTCATCTGCTCATTTGGCGCAGGCTATTCTGCTGGCACAGTGTTCGTCGAAAAAGCCGCTTAAACGACCAGGTTCATATCTTCACTTGGCGACTGAATCTCTGGCGGTTTGCGCCCGTAAAGCAGTAGCAGTGACACAAATGCGATACTGGTCGCTTGCGACGAAAACAATTCCAGCATCAGCGCGAAAAACCAGGCTGGCAGGTTTTGCGCTGGCCTGACCTCTCCTTGCGCAGCGACAGCTTTACGAAGATTTGCGCGCGCGGTTGAAATATTCTGTTCCAGAGCCGCGCGGCGCTCGGCGAGCCCTAACTCATTCTGAGCATCGCGATAGGGTTTTTGATGCGTCCTTCCGGCCGCCTCTACACCCGCCAAATAGGCTTTTAATCCATCGATTGAGCGTGTTTCTGCCGGTATGCCTTCAAGCTGCCTTGTCCAGTCTGCAATTTCAGTTTCAGTGAGATCCCGCATCTGCTCGGCGCTCTGCCAATCACTCGCCTGGCTGTCTGCATTATTCATCATGAACATTGTTGTGCCTGCGATGCTGGTGCCTGCCCCGGCAAGCGCAAAGACCAGAGCGCGCAACGCTTCACCGCGCCGCTGAGCAGACAAATGCCACCAGAAAAAAGTAAAACCGCCAAACGAACACACTGACGCAATCACACCACTCCAGCCCCAAATGTTGGCTTGACCGGGATCACTGACACCGAGGCTGAACGCTTGAAAATTCGCAAAGCCCGAGAGCGCCGCCGCTGCCAGTCCGGCGCAAAGAAAGATCAATGCCAGAAGCGAAATAATGATCCGCTCGCCCGCCCCAGCATACCTGCCAGGCTTTGCTTTCGAACCTGATTTCTGTTGCTGGCGATCAGGTTCTGGTTCAGGTGGCGCCTG
>CAYGUD010000534.1:0-1539 GCA_964352865.1 uncultured Hyphomonas sp. | reverse complement strand
GATTTATTCGATGGTCGAGGAGACAAGATATGCGGATTGGATTTCAGGGCGGCGCCGCGCTGGCGCTTCTGGGGCTTTCTGGATGCGCGGGCGTCGTTTCAGCAGACAAATGCACTGCGCGGGTCAGCGATCTTCAGGTTATTGGGTCCCACAATTCCTACAAATTGGCGATCCCGGCGGCTGAGTTGGCTTTGATCGAAGCGCAAGCCCCAGAATGGGCGCTGGCTCTGGATTACGGGCATTTGCCGCTCACTGAGCAACTTGATCTCGGAATGCGGCAACTCGAACTGGATGTGTATTATGATCCGGAGGGCGGACTGTATAAGGATCCGCTTGGTCCAAAGCTGGTCGGCGCGGCGTATGACGCTTCAGGATTGGACCAGCCCGGCTTCAAAACCCTGCACGTCCAGGACGTCGATGCCAGATCAACGTGTTACCTCTTCACCGAATGCTTGTCCGAGATTCAAGCCTGGTCTGAGGCGCGGCCAGATCATGTGCCAATGCTGATCCTGATCAATGCCAAACAGGCGCCGATAAATCTGCCCGGCGCTGTGGTGCCATTGACCTTTGACGCCGCCGTTTTTGACGTGCTGGATACTGAAATTCGGTCTGTGTTCGATGCGGATCACCTCCTCACGCCAGATGATGTTCGAGGCGATGCAGAGAGCCTGCGCGATGCGGTTCTTGGTCAGGGCTGGCCGTCGCTGGATGCGGCGCGCGGCAAAGTTTTCTTCGCGCTGGATGAGCCGCCCGCCGTGGTGGACGTCTATCGCCGCGGTGCGCGCTCGCTTAACGGGCACGCCATGTTCATCAATTCAACTGCGCCTGACGCACCCGACGCTGCCTACTTTACGATCAATGACCCCGTCGATGCTGGAGCAATTATTTCAGCCCGGGTCAGCCAAGGTTTTGTCGTTCGGACACGCGCCGACGCCAATACAATTGAAGCACGCAGCGGGGATCGAAGCCGCCTCGACGCGGCGCTTGCCAGCGGAGCACAATACATTTCAACCGATTATTATCAGCCGCGCACAGCGTGGAGCGACTATGTCGCGAAGCTGCCAAATGGCGAGACCGTTCGGGCCAATCCGCTTTCGACATGCGGGATACAGTAAACAACCGCAACTTCCCTCTTGTCGAGGGCGTATCCTGGCTGTATACGCGCGGTTTGAATTTCATGGGGCATCGCCTCGATTCCCCGTTTTGGAGCAAGCATATGGCTGTCCCTAAGAGTAAAATTACCAAATCACGCCGTGGCATGCGTCGTTCGCACGACCGCTTGAAAGGCAATACATTTATCGAAGACCAGGATTCTGGTGAACTTCGTCGTCCGCACCATATCGATCTGAAGACCGGTATGTATCGCGGCCGTCAGATCCTTGAGCCAACGGAAGACTAGGTTCAATCTGAATTCGACCTAAAAAACCCTCGCAACTTGCGAGGGTTTTTTTGTGCCGCAGAGTCCGGGGGAGGTGTCTTTTTTTGGTCAGGAGCGGACATGGGGATCTATCACCTCTCACCATATCCGCTCATCCCGGC
>CAYGUD010000533.1:0-1553 GCA_964352865.1 uncultured Hyphomonas sp. | reverse complement strand
CAAATGGCCTCACCAGAAAACACGAACAGCAATGCTCATCTCTTTATCCAAAGATGGCGAGCCAGTGGCCAAGGCGATCAAGCATTTGGGGCTGGAGGCGGTACGCGGGTCTTCAACTCACAAGAGAAAAAAACGTGATAAAGGCGGCATGAAAGCCCTGGCTGAGGCGCTGCGGATTTTAAAGAATGGTGGCGGCATCTGCATCACGCCAGATGGCCCTCGCGGCCCGGCTGAGATTGCGCAGAATGGTCCGGTCGTCATGGCGCTTCGAACCGGCGCACCGATCCTGCCATATGCGATTGTGTCAGCGCCGCGAAAACGCCTGAACACCTGGGACGGATTTCGCATTCCCTACCCTTTTAGTCGCGGCGCGCTGGTATTTGGTGATGCGGTGATCCCGGCCACTGGCGATGATCGCGAAACGCTGCGCCAGAGACTGGAAGACAATCTCAACGCGGCAATGACCCGCGCAGAAACTCTTACACAAAAAAAAGGCCACTCGTAAAAGCGGCCTTAGTCAAGCAAGAAGGACGTCGTCGGGTCGTTCGCCACTTGGGTGATTTCCCCGTCGACATGTCCTTTATAGCTCAGCCAACATGAACGGGATTGGAGCGCCATCTCATATTCTGTTCATATTCACACCCCGAAAATACGGGTTTCTGAATAGCTATTCAGCCGGGCGGGTAAATATCGCCTCGAGCGAGCGTAAGTTCATGCCATTCTTTAGGTAATTGGCGGGTGTCAGGTTTACCGCTTTGATCATTGCCCGCTCAATTCGCACGTCTCCGGCGGCATCCGGAACCAAATCAAAGTCGATAATATTGATGCAACCTGTATCCTGTTCGAATCCCGCACTTGATCCCAACGGCGCCCCAATCGCCCAAGACAGGATCATGCGGTTGACCACTTCATGTGCGACCAAAAGCGCGGACGCCCACCCGGGCCGAGACAAAAGCCCTTTTAAACCGTCTTCTATCCGGTCCATTGCGTCTGAGAATTTTTCACCGCCTTCGAGGAAAGTCGCACCCGGTTTGCCGGCCTGCTCAAACTGAAATGTCATCGTTGCGGCGAGATGCTCAGGCGATTTGAAATCGATATACTGCCCTGATCGCAACTCTTTGAAACGCGGCTCGAACTCGAGCTCTGGTGGGGTCAGATCATGCTGGGCGAGAACGATTTCCGCGGTTTCCTGCGTCCTTCGCAATCCGGTGTGGAAGGCTGCATCCAGATGCACATCGGAAAGTGCTATTCCAGCGGCTTTTGCTTCTTCGCGGCCTTGCTCTGTCAAATAAGCAATCGACGGATCCTGCGCCGCACGAACTTCCGGCGATGTATAGTCAACAAATCCATGGCGCATCAAATACAACCGACGTCGCCCTGTCGTTCCAGGAAGAGCACCCATGTCTGTCTCCGCATCTCTCAACCGCAAAGTAAGCGGTTTAAGCGATTCCCCAGTCTTTTAGCACTTCTTCTTGATGCTCGCCAATGCCGGCAGGTTTGCCCTGGATCGCGCCTGGAGTTTTCGAAAAGCGCGGCGCTGGCCCTGGTTGCAC
>CAYGUD010000532.1:0-1569 GCA_964352865.1 uncultured Hyphomonas sp. | reverse complement strand
CCTAAACCAGATCGAAAAGGCTTACGGGCCGAACAATTCGATCCTCGATAACTGCCATGTCCGAATTGCCTTTGCGACCAATGATGAGCGCACAGCCAAACGTGTCTCTGATGCCCTTGGCACGACTACCGAGCTTCGTTCCCAGAAAAATTATACCGGCCATCGGCTAGCGCCTTGGCTCTCCCACATGATGGTTTCGCGACAAGAAACTCAGCGCGCTCTGATCACGCCGGGTGAGGTCATGCAGCTGGCTGCATCGGATGAAATTGTCATGGTGTCAGGTGCGCCGCCCGCACACGCGCAGAAGCTGCGATATTTCAAGGACCGAAATTTCACCAAACGCGTCTTGTCACCAGCGCCAGTCGAATGGAGCGGCCAAGCATGTGACGCCGAATGGACATCCATTGTTGCGGCCCCGCCGTTCCAGGAGCCGGAGGCTAAGAAAGATATCGGACAACCCGATAGTGTGTCACTGAAACGGACGAGAGAACCTGAGTACACGAATGATGATACGCGTGAAAAATGCGTACGCGAGCCAAGTGCTGACGCCAACATAGACGATGAGATTGATCCGACCAGCGATCAAAATCTGGAAACCGTAAGACGCGCCGTAGCGGCAGATCGCGGCGATCCTGACGTCCTTCCGGGGTTCTGAGCCGATGGGAAAGCCGCGCGTCAACATACGGATTTCAACAAAGCTCTATGCGCAACTGTGTGAGGCAGCTGACAAGCCAGGAGTGACAAAAACGGCGATCGTTGAAGACGCACTGAGAGCATGGTTCGATCCAGAAGCGCGTTCAGTGCTGGAAGAGCGTTTGCTCGCCCGCATGGACGCCTTCGATCAGCATCAGGCGGATATGGAAAAGGACCTGGCCTACACTTACGCCACGCTGTCGCACTTTGTGTACTATTGGCTTACGCGGACCGAACCTATTCCTGAGGGGGAGCGTGATATCGCGCATGCGCTGGGGCAGAGGCGATTGGAATATTTCAATGAGCAGGTGAGCAGCAAAATGTCTGCCGCGACTGAGCCGGCCGCCTAGACGGGAGAAATGGACCCATCATAATTCTCGGTTCAGAAGTCTTGATTCGGAAGTATGGATACATTTCACACGAGCAGGCGCTGGCTCGATGGTTTCGTTGCGGTGCGAGTTCCGTACATGCCCACCAACCGAGACAACAATATTACCGTATACAGAACACCAATGACCGCCTCGAACGCGGCGGCGGCTTGAGGGTAATGCCCTTGAGGGGTGATATCGCCATATCCGAGTGACGTAGCCCCCTGAACTGCAGCCATGTTTTAATTATAGAACTAGGCTGTTCAGGGGGCTAGGTCATCTGGTCGGACGATCGCGGATGTCGGGCATGGAAGGATTTGAGCAGGATAAGGCCCTCTCGTATCGCGGAATGACGATCTGTTGGCGTGAACTGGTATGACTCTAACAGAGCGATCTTTCACCAGATTTCATAATCTACTTTCGCGTCCTTATGCATCATAGCGGGGAACGGAAACACGGAGAACAAAAGGGCTCTTGGGAGGATTAATATGAACCAGAAGTTTAGATT
>CAYGUD010000531.1:0-1579 GCA_964352865.1 uncultured Hyphomonas sp. | reverse complement strand
CGCCGCGCCTCAGCTTCTTCTGGGCGATTGGCATGAATACGTTCATGGAAGTCGCGAAAATGCGCGCCGCGCGATTGATCTGGGCCAAGCTGGTCAGTGAAGAATTCTCGCCGAAGAATAGCAAGTCGACCTCGCTGCGCACGCATTGTCAGACCTCTGGCTGGTCCCTGACGGCGCAAGACGTCTACAATAATGTTATCCGTACCTGTTACGAAGCGATCGCTGCGGCGGGCGGACAAACCCAGAGCCTGCACACCAATGCGTTTGACGAAGCCCTCGCTTTGCCGACGGACTTCTCAGCTCGTATCGCGCGTAACACGCAGCTTTTCCTACAACAGGAAGGCGGCGCCGCGCAGACCATCGATCCGTGGGGCGGCTCTTATTATGTTGAGCGCCTGACCCATGATCTCGCCGCCAAAGCGCTGGAACATATTGCCGAAGTCGAAAAGCTTGGCGGCATGCGCAAAGCGATTGAAGAAGGCATCCCGAAACTGCGTATCGAAGAAGCCGCCGCGAACACGCAAGCGCGCATCGATAGCGGTCAACAAACAGTGGTCGGCGTCAATAAATTCCTGCTCGACGAAGCTGAGGAAGTGCCGGTCCTGAAAGTCGACAATGCGACTGTGCGCCGGATGCAGCTCGACAAGCTGGCACGCCTCAAGTCAGACCGCAGTCAGGCTGAAGTCGACGCCAAGCTCGATGCCATCGCGAACGCCGCAGCAGGCACAGACGGCAACCTTCTGGCCCTCGCCGTGGATGCCGCGCGCGCCAAGGCCACTGTCGGTGAAATTTCCGAAGCGGTTGAGCGCAGCCAGGGTCGCCATAAAGCCGTGATCCGCTCGATCAAAGGCATCTATGGCGCCGGCGTCAAAACCACAGACCGCGCCAAGGAAGCCATGGGTATGGCCGAAGCCTTTGAAGCCAAGCATGGCCGCCGCCCGAAAATCTATATCGCGAAAATGGGCCAGGACGGTCATGATCGCGGCCAGAAAGTCGTCGCGTCGGCCCTGATGGATCTCGGCTGGGACGTTGAAATTGGCCCGCTTTTCCAGACGCCGGAAGAAGCCGCCAAGGATGCCCGCGCCGCTGGCGTCGATATTGTTGCTGCCTCATCCCTCGCCGCCGGTCACCTCACTTTGGTTCCAGAGCTCAAACGCGCGCTCGGCAATGAAGGCGCCGCCGCCACGCAGATCATTGTCGGCGGCGTCATCCCGCCGCAAGACTTTGACGCGCTGCGCGCGGCAGGGGCATCGGCCATCTTCCCGCCAGGGACAGTGATTGCCGATAGCGCCGTAGCGATGCTGGACATCCTCACCGATGATGATGGGATTCAGGCTGCGGAATGACGGATGGGGCATCCAACGCAGGCTATGGCGAAAATGTCAGTTCCCTCTTCGAGCGCTATGAGTCGCGTGAGCCTGCCAAAATTCATGATCCTTGGATCCACCTGTTTCCGAAACCGCCCGCACGCATTCTCGATATTGGATCAGGCACCGGACGGGACGCTGCATGGTTTGCGTCGCTTGGCCACTCCGTCCTCGCTGTAGAACCGACAGATGCCTTGCGCCTTGGCGCCGCC
>CAYGUD010000530.1:0-1587 GCA_964352865.1 uncultured Hyphomonas sp. | reverse complement strand
TGACCGAGAAAGCCAAACAACAATACTTCAGCCGCGCCAAGCAGCGCAGACAAAATCGCCATGGCGATCAACCACGGTCTGGCATCTTTCACATAGTGAGAAATGAACGGCCACAACTGCGCTGGCGGCATGCCCGCGCGGGTATCCGGAAACGGATCGAGACGTCGTTCGAAAAAACCAAACATGCTGACCCTATTGCATGCACAGCCTCAGCGCTCAACGCGCTCCCAAATGTTTCCGAGCGCCTGTCGCTTTTGCGCAATAGACAGCGACCGTACTGTGTTTCCCCGGCGTGTAGTCTTCCCTAGAGGCATTGCTGTGCTTAGATAAAAGGTGACGCCCGTGTCAGGCAGACATGCGGGCCCAACGTCAAAACAGATAATGGGAGGCGCAAGCCATGAAAGAGTATTTCCAATTCTACATCAATGGTGAGTGGGTCGACCCAGTTGAACCGCGTACGCTCGACGTCGAAAACCCCGCCACTGAAGAACCGTTTGCGACGATTTCTCTCGGATCTGCAGCTGATGTCGACAAAGCCGTCGCTGCGGCAAAAGCCGCGTTCAAGACCTTCTCGCAGACCAGCGTCGAATATCGCGCCGATCTGCTCGACAAAATCACCGCCGGCATTCAGGCGCGCATGGGCGATATGGCCGAAGCGATCTCTGACGAAATGGGCGCGCCTATGTGGCTCGCCAATGCCGCGCAAGTGCCTGCTGGCATGGGCCACGTCGCAACAATGAGTCAGATTCTGCGCAATTATGAGTTCGAAGAACAGCGTGGCACCACTCTGCTCCGCAAAGAGCCAATCGGTGTGTGCGGCTTCATCACCCCATGGAACTGGCCGCTCAACCAGATCACTTGCAAAGTTGCGCCAGCCATTGCTGCAGGTTGCACCATGGTGCTCAAGCCGTCTGAAATTTCGCCGATCAACGCCATTATCTTTACTGAAGTGATGCACGAAGCAGGCGTCCCACCGGGCGTTTTCAACCTGGTCAATGGCGACGGGCCTAGCGTCGGCGCGCACATGTCAGGCCATCCGGATGTCGACATGATGAGCTTTACGGGCTCAACCCGTGCCGGTGTCCTGGTTGCCCAAGCTGCCGCGCCAACGGTGAAACGGGTTGCTCAGGAACTTGGCGGTAAATCACCAAACATTGTTCTGCCATCGGCCGATCTGCAAAAGGCTGTCGGCGGCGGCGTCATGCAAATGATGACCAATTCGGGTCAATCCTGTAACGCACCGAGCCGGATGTTCGTCCCGCGTGAAAAGAATGAAGAAGCCAAAGCGATCGCGAAAGCGGCAGCTGAAATGGTGAAAGTTCAAATGCCTCGCGAAGCCGACAAAGGCGCCATTGGCCCGATCTCGAATGGCAATCAATATGCCAAGGTTCAAGACATGATCCAAAAAGGCATTGATGAGGGCGCCACTCTGGTGGCCGGCGGCACCGGTCGCCCGGAAGGCCTCAACCGTGGCTATTTCGCCCGGCCAACTGTGTTCGCGGATGTCACCAATGAGATGACAATCGCCCGCGAAGAAATCTTTGGCCCTGTGCTTTCTATGATCCCATATGACAGCCTCGATGAAGC
>CAYGUD010000529.1:0-1594 GCA_964352865.1 uncultured Hyphomonas sp. | reverse complement strand
TTTGGTGCGTTCGCCGTTGGTGTCGAATGTGCAAACGCGGGCGATCTCCACGGATGGCGCCGTCGTGGCCTTTGCATTTGCCGGCGATGGCCAGCGACTGATCTCGGATTTGAGAGACCGCGGTGTCGTCATTAGCGCCGAACGGATTGGCTGGGTCATGACCTCGGCTGTCAGCGGTGGACCGCGGGTTGAGGGGCAATAGCGAATGCCGCCGTCAAGGCAGATCCCTCTACAATTTCCAGAAGCGCCTTTGAACTTTGAAGACATGGCGGTGTCGTCAGCAAACCGAGCAATTTGCGCGGCCATCCGCAAAGTCGAGCGCTGGCCATACCATGCTTTTTGCTTGATTGGTGCAAAGGGAAGCGGTGTCACGACCCTGGCGCGCGCTTGGGCGGAAGATCGCGGCGCAGTCTATTTCGACGCGACGGACCTGGCAAAACTGGATTTGCCAGAAATCGAGAAAGTCACCGAACAAGATCTGGTGATCGATAATGTCGATGCGCTTGATCAAGCTGAAACGCTGCTCCTGGTGTTGAGCGGCGTGAAGCGCCATCAAAGAGCGATCCTGCTGACGGGACACACCGCCCCCTCGAATTGGACGTTTCAATCGCCCGACTTGAATTCTCGATTGAAAGCGGCGCCGCTTGCGCAGCTTCCACCGCCTGATGAAGAACTAATGCGCGCGCGGTTTCGGCGGGCTTTCGCGCGCTCCGTGCTTGACCTCCCCAAAACCGTTGAAGACTACCTTGTCACGCGCATAGGGCTGGATTACTCGCAAATCGAACACGCTGCAGAAATCCTCGCCGGGGCGAGCGGAGATCGCCCCCTGACGATTCCGCTGGCGCGGGAAATCCTGGGTGACGAAAACGACTAAGGCCATGAGCAAAGGACGCGAAACATGACGGCACGTCAAAAAGCGCCAGACTTGCCGTCTGAGCGCTATATCAATCGCGAATTGTCCTGGCTCAAATTCAATGAACGGGTCCTGGAAGAAGCAAGAAATGTGCAACATCCGCTCCTGGAGCGGCTGCGATTCCTGTCGATTTCGGCGAGTAATCTGGATGAATTCAACATGGTCCGGTATGCGGGCTTGCGTGAACAAGCCAGAGCCGGAATCCAAAAACAGAGCCTCGAAGGCCGCACCCCTGCCGAACAGGTTCAGGAGATTGAGGCCGCTGTCGCGAGCCTGATGTCGGACCAGCAGTCCTGCTGGGTCGCCCTGCGCGATGAGTTGCGCGAGGAGCAGATTGAAGTGCTCTCGATCTCGGATCTCAAACGGACTGAGATGTCCTGGTTGAAGGACCGGTTTGAAAACCAGATCTTTCCTATCCTGACGCCTCAAGCTGTCGATCCTGCCCATCCTTTTCCATTCATTCCGAATTTGGGATTCGCGGTTGCGTTCCAGCTCTCGCCGACGAGTGGCGGCGGGGAATTAATGGTCGGTCTGGTGCCGATGCCAGCCTTTTCTTCGCGCTTCATTCGGTTGCCAGACAAGAAGTCAGGCGTGTTGCGATTTGTTCGCCTGGAAAGCGTTATTGCGCATTTTCAGACGATGTTGTTTCCCGGCTATGAGGGGCAGGGGCATTGTGTCTTC
>CAYGUD010000528.1:0-1598 GCA_964352865.1 uncultured Hyphomonas sp. | reverse complement strand
AACCAGTGTGATGCCCTGCTCGTCATCAATAATCTGAGCAGAGATGTTTTTACCTGACCGGGCAACCGACAAACGAACCTTGCCTTCCGCAGATTTGCGGAGCTTGACACGGTTGCGCTGCTGGCGGCGCAGAAATTTTTCGCGTGACGTCAACATGGCTACTTCTTCTTGCCTTCCTTACGGCGGACATATTCGCCCTGGTAACGTACACCCTTGCCTTTGTAAGGCTCAGGGCGGCGATAATTACGGATTTCAGCGGCGACTTGACCAACAGTCTGCTTGTCAGCACCGGAAATTTCGATTTCTGTCGGCTTCAGACACTTGATGTCGATGCCGTCAGGCGCCTTGTGGATGACATCATGACTGAACCCTAGAGCGAGTTTGAGGTCTTTACCCTGCATTTGTGCACGGTAACCAACGCCAACAAGTTCCAGCGTCTTGGTGAAACCTTCGGTCGCGCCTTGAACCAGGTTCGCCGCGTTCGAGCGGGAGGTTCCCCAAAGCGTCCGCGCCGAAGCATCAAGCGCCTGAGCGAAGGTCATCTTCTTACGACCTTTTTCGTCATTGAGGCGAATTTTTTCATTCGCCGCATTGACCAGATCATCGCGCGGATTGATCCGCAGCTCTGCGCCTTCCAGCTCAGCAGAGATCACTTCCGGCAGCTCCATCGAGAGCTCGCCTTTCGGGCCTTTTGCTTTCAGCAATTGACCTTCAATCGTGACCGTCGTGCCTGACGGGACATCAATTGGGAGTTTGCCAATACGAGACATATTAGTTCACCCTTCCCTTAGAACACACGGCAAAGAATTTCGCCGCCGACATTCTCATTGCGCGCAGTGTTGTCTGACATCACGCCCTTAGAGGTCGACAGGATCGAAATCCCCAGCCCGTTACGAACCAGTGGAATATCACTCCGTGAGGAGTAAACACGCCGTCCTGGCTTTGACACACGTCGGATCTCAGCGATCACAGGCGTGCCATCGAAATATTTCAATTCAATCTCGATATGCTTGTGACCGTCTTTTTCGATCTCAGCATATCCACGAATGTAACCCTCGCCTTGCAACACTTCGAGCACACGGGCCCGGAGCTTGGAGGCGGGCGTCACCACTTTGTCCATCCCGCGCATTTGCGCGTTCCGGATACGGGTCAGCATATCGCCGAGGGGATCAGAAATCGCCATAATATCCCTCCTTACCAGCTAGACTTGACGAGGCCTGGGATCTTACCAAGTGAGCCAAGCTCACGAAGTGCAATCCGAGACATTTTGAGTTTGCGGTAGTAACCGCGCGGACGACCAGACACTTCACAACGATTACGCACACGATTTGGTGCGGAGTTGCGCGGAAGGTCAGCCAGTTTCAGACGCGCCTTGAAGCGCTCTTCCAAAGACAGATCTTCGTTTAGTGCGATCGCTTTAAGCTCTTCGCGTTTGGCCGCATATTTTGCGACCAGGCGCTTACGCTTATCATTCCGTTCTACAGCACTCTTCTTAGCCATTACAGTCTTCCTTCAGTGCTAGGTCCGGAACGGGAAGCCGCACTGCGCGAGCAGGCTTTTGGCTTCTTCGTTCGTGTTGGCGGTGGTACAAACAATAA
>CAYGUD010000527.1:0-1600 GCA_964352865.1 uncultured Hyphomonas sp. | reverse complement strand
GATCTGAAAGATGATATTTTAAGCGGCGGCGCCGACCTCTCCTACACATTGGACTATGGCGATACCAACAAAGAGGCGGTTCTGACCGGCGGTTTGGATTACACCTCGACAGAACGTGATTATAATTTCCTCGCCTTGCGCTTCGTCGGCGGAAACACGAATCTGCCCGAGATTGAACAAGCGCGCCCGGATTTTCTATTCTCGCCTGACAATATCGATCCCGCCCGGTTCGTATTGCAAGAGATCACCACGCCGAACGATTCCTATGCGGCCTCGCTCGATGTGAACGCAGCCTTTGCGCAAGTTGATGCCGAGCTGACAGACTATATCCGCGCTACGATTGGCGCGCGCTATGAAGAGGCAGAACAAGTCGTTCGCACATTTGACCGTTTCGGCAATCAAGGCGCCGGCACGGTCAATCTGAACAATGAGTACATTCTGCCCACCGCAACGGTGACCTGGAACTTTGCTGACGATCTGCAATTGCGCCTTGGATATTCAGAAACCATCGCGCGACCGCAGTTTCGCGAATTGGCGCTGTCATCCTATGTCGATCCGGTCTCTGACCGCACCTATCGCGGTAACAATGCTCTGATCGATAGTGAGCTGACAAATTATGATGCCCGGTTGGAGTATTATCTCGGGCGCAATCAGTTCATCACAGCCGCAGCGTTCATGAAGGAAATCGAGAACCCGATCGAAGAGTATCAATTCTCAACTTCGACATTCGTGTTCGAGACCACGTTCATCAACTCGCCAAAAGCTGAATTGCAAGGTGTTGAGCTTGAGTACCGCACCAATTTTGCAATGCCGTTTGGCGGCGAACTGTTGCAGGATTTCGATTGGCTGTTTTCAGCAAACTACACCTACACAGATTCCGAAATTGTTGCCGAAGACGGCGACTTGATCTTTGAACCCGTAACCGGAAATTTTGTCCCGGCAGCCGCGTTTGCGATCGACGGAGCAGCGATGCAGGGCACGCCTGAAAACATCCTCAATCTGCAATTTGGATACGAGACTGATAACAGCCAGATGACCTTGCTCCTGGGCTGGGTCGATGAGCGGATCATGCAGCGCGGAATCAGTTTGCCCGGGCGCGAGCTTCCCGATGTGATCGAGGATCCAGGCGTACAGCTGGATCTGGTTTATCGCCGCGACTTCGTGTTTGCCGATAAGGATTTCACTTTGAGTCTGAGCGGACGAAACCTCCTTGGCGAACAGCACCAGGAATTCCAACTCAATGGCGGCACGCTGGGGCGCACAGAATTCAACACGTATGATCGCGGCACAAACTTCTCGGCAAGCTTGTCCGCAAAGTTTTAGAGGTGATTGCTTTACGGTCGTCACGGCGTTGAGGCGAGCGTGGTGCGCACCGGCGACCGAAGCTCATCGCCAATGTCCGGATTGACGTCGAAAGGTGTCATTAGAAACGCAACCCTGGGAAGGTTGGGCTAATTCGAAAGCAAGCCCCCAACTCAAAAAGGTTGGGCTCAACTGGAGCGATGGTGACCAAGTCACACGGCCCATATAGCCTATAATATGCTGCTAAGTCATTGAATTTATTGGAGCGGGCGAAGAGATTCGAACTCTCGACCCCAAC
>CAYGUD010000526.1:0-1610 GCA_964352865.1 uncultured Hyphomonas sp. | reverse complement strand
AAATATAGCGCTCCGAATGACCGCAAAGTCGAAATCAGACTTTCTGCCTGGTCGCCCGAAATCGGATGACGCAAGCACACTGACCTCCCAGATGCTCTGTTTCCTCCCGATAGAGAGCATAAACTAACCCCCGGACCGCATGGCGATCCGGGGGCTTTTGTTTTCGGTGGTTCGGGCGCGTGTCTAGTCGAAGAATGACATCACGGCACAGGCCGCAACGAATGTCGCAATTGTGTGGCCGCTATTGATCAACAGTAATTCCCAGGAATGGGCCGGCGAATAGACATAGGCATACATCATCAATGGAACGCCAATCAGCAATGCCATCCAGAGACCGAACAGGGCCGCCGTATCCAGTTTGCTGATGCTCTTCTGCTTCATGTGCCAGCCGAGACCGAAGGTCAGGATCAGCGACAAGACAAAGCCTGCCGGCATCCACAAGACACTCTGGCCTTCAAACATTTCTGGCGTGAAGCCACTGGCACTCATCCAGGCATCGGAAAACAGTAATCCGAACCAGACAAAGCCGATAATCCACATGGCCAAAGCGCCCAGAACGACACCTAATAGGTTTACTCCTGCAATTTTTGGCATTCTTCCCTCCTAAAGGATGTTTCAATTATCCCATCGCGCGATAAGACGTGTTCAGCTTCTGCGACCGAATCAGTCTGACGCAGGGGAAAGCTACGAACGGAAAGATAATGCCGAGTAAACGCCGGATCCTGATCACTTCCGCCTTGCCTTATATCAATGGCATCAAACATCTCGGCAATCTGGCCGGCTCGATGCTGCCAGCGGACGTCTACGCGCGGTTTCAGCGGCTTCAGGGCCATGATGTGCTGTATATCTGCGCCACCGATGAGCATGGCACGCCGGCTGAACTCGCCGCGCAGGCAGCGAATGTCTCGGTGCAAGACTATTGCGACGAGCAGCATCAGATCCAGCGCGATGCCGGCCATGGCTTTTCGCTGTCCTATGACTGGTTCGGGCGCTCCTCGAGCGATGAGAATAAGCGGCTAACCCAGCATTTTGCCCAAGTGCTAGAAGAAAAAGGCCTGATCGAAGAACGGGTCTCGCAGCAAGTCTATAGCGTCGATGATGGTCGCTTCCTGCCGGATCGCTATGTCGAAGGCACCTGCCCACATTGCGATTACGAAAAAGCCCGCGGCGATCAATGCGATAATTGCGGACGTTTGCTGGACCCGGTAGATCTGAAAAACCCCTATTCTGCGGTGTCCGGCGGAACCAATATTGAGATCCGCGACACAGCACATCTGTTCTTGTTGCAATCGAAAATGCAGGACACGATCCGTGAGTGGGTCGAGGCGTCGAAAGACTGGCCGCAACTGGCGCGGTCAATTGCCCTGAAATGGCTCGATGAGGGCCTGCGCGACCGGGCGATCACGCGCGACTTAAAATGGGGCGTCCCGGTGCTTGGCGCTGATGGCAATCCACGCCCTGGCTTCGAGAATAAGGTCTTCTACGTCTGGTTCGATGCCCCAGTGGAATATATCGCGGCGACTGAAGAATGGGCAAAAGCCAATGGCGGCGATTGGGAGCGCTGGTGGCGCACCGATAAGGGCGCTGATGACGTTGAATATGTCGAGTTC
>CAYGUD010000525.1:480-1619 GCA_964352865.1 uncultured Hyphomonas sp. | reverse complement strand
CCGGACGATTTGATCCATCATTTGACGGTTACCGGGGTCAAACAGCATGCCGATGGCAGCGTGAGCTGGGCCTATGATCCCGCAGGGATGGGAAGATCGGCATCTGATATTTCGCATCCGGATTTTGTGCATTTATGGACGCAAATCACGTGCCCGACCTGGCTGGTTTACGGCGCCAACAGCTGGGCTTCCAATCCAGCAGAAGACGGCCGGGATAAGCCATTTCAGAACGCCACAGTCAGTCTCATCGCTGATGCAGGGCATTGGTTGCACCATGACCAGTTCGATGCGTTCATGACGCAGCTACAGGTCTTCCTTGGCAGTCGAGAGCGAGCTGCCTAAGATCGCGCCTCAAACAGCCGACAGAGACCTAAATGGCCGATCAACCCGATATTCCCATGACCCGCGGCATCGACGCTTTAGCCGCGCGCATCAAGGACATTCATAGCCTCGAATCGAATCTTGTCATCGCGCTGACCGGGTCGGTAGCCTCAGGCAAAAGCACGCTCGCGCGGCATCTTGAGCACACCCTGGATGCGACTCTGAACGTTGAAACGGTTTCAACCGATGGGTTCCTGTTTCCGACCGACTATTTGCGTGAGCAAGGCCTGTTTCAGCGCAAAGGCTTCCCGGAGACTTATGACCGCGCCGCTATGGACGCCGCGATTGCCTCCATCCGTACCGCGCCAACCGACTTTCCAGGCTATAGCCATATCACATTCGATCCCGACCCAGCGCTCACGCGGCGGATTGAGCCCTCGCATATATTGATCCTGGAAGGGCTTGGTTTCCAGCCCCGTATCGCGCCGGATGCGCAGCCACATGAACCGGATCTGCTGATCTATCTCGATGCTGAACTGGAGCATATAGAGGGCTGGTTTCTCGAGCGGTTTCTCCGTTTCTGGCATGCCGCCGAACATGACCCGAGTAGTTTTTACGCGCAATTTCGGCACATGACAGAACCGGAACTGATCACATTCGCCAAGTCAGTTTGGGCCGGGATCAATCTTCCCAATCTCGAAAATCACATCCTGCCTTTGCGGGCGCACGCTGATCTTGTGGTCAAGAAAGACGCTGGCCATGCGATCGCGATTACTGAAGATCGATGGGCGCGCTAGGCCGCTGATCGCTCGCCGTTA
>CAYGUD010000525.1:0-470 GCA_964352865.1 uncultured Hyphomonas sp. | reverse complement strand
TTGTTCTAGCCGTTGGCGAAGGCCCCCATAATAGGCTTCCAGGAAGCTTAAAGCGGTCTCACCAAGCTGCGGCGTGTGGCCGATTTTCTTGGCGATGCGGTTGGCAACATTTTCTTTGATTTCGTCAGTTGACTGGCGCAGCACATCTTCCAGGACATGCAATTCATGAATGCCGTAAACTTCGAGCTGGGCGTTCGAGAAGACCAGTTTGCCTGCTGCATTGTTTGCTGGGGTAACCGAGGCGATGTCTTGCAGTAACCGGACCTTGGGCGCGTGGATGACCATGGTGCCCGCGACCAGGTCGCCAATTCTCAGCTTATCCTTATTGAACAGTGGAAACAGGACGAAGATCCCGCACCACAAAAGCAGCAGCCAGTTGATCCAGGCCAAAACGCCATCCACTCCGAAACCGAACAGAATGGTCAGCGGCAGGAAGAATTCCAGTTCACGCAAAAAATTGCGTGCAATGA
>CAYGUD010000524.1:0-1635 GCA_964352865.1 uncultured Hyphomonas sp. | reverse complement strand
GCACATGCTGATCGACATCTTCGATCGATCGTTGTCCGATTTTTGGGATGACGTGAGTTCTAAGAGGTGAGAGCCAGCGCCCGGCCTTACCATCATTCTTAAGCTCGGCTTGTCTCGCTCTAAAGCAGTCTTGTATGGCGGCTTCGACTGTCATTCGGTTTGGGCGATGGCGTAATTTCGATCTTTCTTCGATCGGGTCCAAACCATCGCGAAGTTTCTTCCTCGCGGCAGTGGCTCGTTCACGCGCCTCAGAGATTGACACATCTGGCCAAGATCCCAAGCCCATCTCGCGGCGCTTTCCGTTGATGACCAAACGGACTATCCATTTCCCAGCTGATCTAGATCGCTTACACAACCACAACCCCTGACCGTCAGCGTATTTGCCAGCATCCGCCTTTTTGGCTTGCATATGGGTAAGGACGTGGCGCTTCATAGCCCACCTATAGGCCCACCTTTTCGATAGCGCAACACTGGATTTATATGTTCAACTATGAGCGCCATTATTTTATTAAGAATAGCAAAAACAAGTAATTAATGGATGCTATGTGCGCCCATGTTCAGGCATCAAACTGCCGTGTGGGGGCACCATTTCACGTTCAAGACCCGAGCTCCTTCGGAGCTCACTCAGGCGCAACGCTGAGCGTCAGGGCGGTCGTGTAGCTTCGAATGTCGGTTTCAGCACCGTCCGGGGCGGCAGCCCGGTGGCGGACCATTATGACATGGGTTCCGGGCTGGTCGAAAGTGATCGTAACAATGCCATCAGCATCCGATTGAGCCAGCGTTTCGCCTTGCTGATATAGCCGCTGAGTTTCATTGGTCAGGACCACGTCCTGTTCCGTCAAAGGCTCGCCATCAAAGGTGATGCGCGCGATAAACGGGCTTCCGGCATGGACGGAGCTTGGGTGAATGGCGGGCGTCAGGGCCAGCCGGCCAATAGTGCTGCGGATGGCGCCCCAGTCTTGCACGCCGACCGTGACATAGGCATCTGAGACGGTCGCGGTTTGTGAGGATAAGACCGGCGTTCCTGGCGGAATATCCATCAGCTCAGCGTCCGGGCTGTTGATCAGATAATAGGTCTCATCCAGCAGAACATATTCGCCTTTGCGGCCAAGCCGTTCGCCAGTGCTGATTCGCGTTGTGCCATTGGTATTGATCGTCTGCTCCAGCATCGTCGCGGTGGCCAGGGTTTCAATGCGGTCAGGGCGCGATGAAACTCCGTCGGGGCCGATGACTTTATAGGTCTCCGTGCGAACCGCGTAGCGCGGTTCACAGCAATAATCGCTGAACGACACTTCCACGGTAATTGTCTGATCCAGCTGCGGGGTAAAGTCTGATGGCTTGACATAAGCGGTGTCGGCGACCGCCGCCCCGGCGAAAGCAGAGGCAGCGATGCTGAGCGTGATCAATCGCCGCATTCTAGTCGAGGCTCGCCAGAGTGGTGCTCGGGCGCAGTCGATCGGCGAGCGTGCCAATGTCCGATGTGATGAAGCTGTCAATCACGGCGCGGGCTTCGGCGAGGGCTGGTTCGAGCTCTTTTTTGCCATCATGCACGTCTGTGGCGAGCGTTAGCAACGGCATGTAAAGGTCTTCTGTTTCGCCTTTGATGGTGATGGCGAAGCGCTCATGGGTCTGTTC
>CAYGUD010000523.1:0-1636 GCA_964352865.1 uncultured Hyphomonas sp. | reverse complement strand
CGCCAAGGAAAGCCGCCCCAAAGCCACCATCAATATCGCCGCGCGAAAAGACTTCCGCAGTTTCGTGGCCATAGACATAAGTCAGGTCGATTGCCTCGGTGACTTCGTGGTCGACGCGAACCGTGACACCAAATGCTTCCTGTTTAAGCTCATTCTGGCCGTCGAAAAAAACGCGATCAAAATCGAAACTATCTGAGAGACCGCGCGAACCTTGATCGATGATATTGGCCCGGAAAAGTCGTGCGTCACTATCATTATCGCGGCCGTGAACGTTGATCAGAATATCGGTCGCCTCTGTCGGTGACCATAGAGCCTGGATCCGAGCGGCAGATTCTTCGAACCCTTCGAAAGCGTTCTCTTCGCCTGTGAAGACATTGTCGACGAAATCGTCACGCTGCTGGATCAGGCCCGACAAGCGCAGAGCGAGGCTGTCATTCACGCGAAAACCAACCGCGCCTTCAACTTCAGTGGTTGCGTAAGACCCAGCAGAAGCTTTGGCATAGCCGTTCAGTGCCTCGCCAGGCTTTACGCTGTCAAACTTGATGATGCCGCCAGGAGTGTTGCGTCCGAACAATGTGCCTTGTGGGCCGCGCAAGACTTCGACGCCTTCAACGTCAAAGACCGGGAAGCCTTTGAGGATCGGGTTCTCATAGGGCACGTCGTCATAGACCAGCGATACAGGCTGTGACGAATTGAGATCGAAATCGGTATTGCCAATGCCGCGAATGTAAAAGCGCGGGAAGGCGCGACCGAATGAGCTCTCTGCAATGACGCTTGGCACGCGCGCTGACAGGAAGCGGATATCCGCGCCGCCAGCTTTGATATTGGCGAGTTTTTCGCCTGCTACCGTGGTGATCGAGATCGGCACATCCTGAGCGTCCTGTTCGACACGTTGCGCTGTTGTTACCACTGGATCGAGGCGGCGCGCGTCAGCTTCATCCGCATCTTGTGCCAAGGCAGACGCGCTTGCGAGTCCTGCAATGATTGCTGCAGTGGATATGAGTTTCAGCGATGTTTTAAAAGTCATCGTAAGACACTTTCTGTCGAGGTTCCGGCGGCTCGGCAGATGCCGCCCATGCGACGTCGAATAGGCTTCCAAGGGCAGGGCCGACAAGTTTCAAATGACGTCCTGACTGTAAATAAGTTTACACTGCCCGTTTGTGTGGCATCGATACCACGTTGCGCACGCAAAAAGAGCGCGCCGGAAGGGCGCGCTCTCAATTGATGCAGCTGAAAGTGAAGGGATCAATCCCAGGGATTAAAGCGTGTTCTCGGCTTCAGGATGTCGGTCTCAGACGCGTCCGGTGTTTCAGCCTGTTCCGGGGCGGGTGGCTCCGCATTGGCGGCGCTGACGGCAGCAGACGCCGTTTCAGCCAGGGAGACATTGAGATTGCCCTCAAGCTCTGGCAACACATCATCGGTGGCGTCAATAATGACTTTCTCCGGCGCTGGTCCGCTTGATGGACGCGCCGAAGGAATGCCGCTGGCTTCGGTCTTCGCTGACAGAGCGCCAGAGCCGCCCAAAACCTATAGCCTGAGCGGCATCGGGGCCGGATTTGGCCTTGGCGCTCTGTCAGCGAAGACCGAAGCCAGCGGCATTCCATCGGCGCGTCCATCAAGCGGACCAGCGCCGGAG
>CAYGUD010000522.1:0-1643 GCA_964352865.1 uncultured Hyphomonas sp. | reverse complement strand
ACAGAAAGAGTGTCTTTTCAAGATGCGCATTGAGCAGCGTGAAGAAACGTTCGAAGCTCGGCTTCAGAACTTTCTCGTTTTTCTTTTCGACGCCAACCAAAGGCAGGCGATCGCGCATCCGTTTGATAATCTGGTCGCGGGTTTTCTTTTTCGCGCGCGGCAGGTCGCCATCCAGAAGCTGTTCCATCGTGCGGTCGCCCGCAAGCTCGCGATCCGGCTTCTGGCCCCAGCGATTGAAGAACATCAATTTGTTCAGCCACTCATCAGCATAATCTTCGAGGATCAATGCCAATACGGCGCAAGCGGCGTCTTCCGGAACGGCAGAAGGTTCGGCGTGATCAACTTCGACAGTTGCGAGAATGCTGGTGGAATCCTGGTTCGCCGGACGATTAGGCGACAGGAGAAGCGGCACAGTCGGCACGCGCGCCAGCGCCGCGAACTCTTCGTCCGTGGCTTTGCTGCGGCCGATCCATTCAAACTCGACGCCCTTATAGCGCAGGAATGATCTGACCTTCAGAGAGTATGGCGAGGTTTCAGCCCCGAACAGGCGATAATCAGTCATAGCAGTCTCTTTTCGATTCCAGCGCGTGATCTAAGCCAAGCGGGTCGGACTGCCAAGTCGAATAAAGCGGTGGCGCGGCAAGGGGAAACCGCGCCACCCATTTCGCAATCCTGAATTAAGCAGGCTTACGGAATTTCAGCGTCATCCGATTGGACTCGCCAACCGCTTGATAGGCCGCACGTTCTGGCGTGTCTTCTTCAGTTCCGGCGAGCGTAGGCGGCAGGCGCCAGACAAATTCTTCCTCTGTCGGAACATCATTTGGATTAGCATTGATATCGCTGGAGCCGACCAATTCGAATCCAGCGCTCTCGAAGGCTGCGACAACCACAGACTTCTTGAGGTAGCCATTGCTGCCATTTGCCCATTCATCACTATTGGTCTCTGGTGCGCTATGTTGAACGACGCCAACAATTCCGCCCGGCTTCAACACGCGATAGGCCTCGGCAAGCGTATCTGGCATGTACGACGTGTCGGCATCCGTGAAGCGATTGAGATTGTGCAGCGCCCGAATGAACAGGATTGCATCTAACTGGCCGTCCGCTTCTGCTCGCATTTTTGTTAGCTGCACAGATTTGATCTTGGCGCCGCCTTCAACGCCCCACTCTGCTGCCTGTGTCGGCCAGTTTGCCGTGCCTTCAACGCGGGTGGCGGTCCACTCATCGCCAAAGCCAAAACGGCCCCAAAGGTCATCCGGATAATGGGCGCCGATGAGCACGCCATCTTCCCCGAGATAAGGGAGCAGGATTTTGGAATACCAACCACCACCGGGCAGGGCTTCTGCAACGACCATACCTGGCTCGATGCCGAAAAAGGCCAGCGTTTCAGCTGGATTACGTGCGCTATAACGGGCCTGAACCTCGTCTGGCTGCGCCGCGAGCACTGCTGCCAGCTTGGCTTCAGAGGTCATTTCGACAACTTCTTCGACGGTCTCCTGAACCGCTTGCTCGGCTTCGACCGTCACCTCTTCAACAGTGCTTTCCGCGTCTTCTGTTACGGCTGCCGTTTCGGTATCCGCCGCCTCGTCCAGCGCCACACAGCCGCCAAGCACCATTGCCAGCGCCGCACTTGCACCGACCAAAGA
>CAYGUD010000521.1:808-1660 GCA_964352865.1 uncultured Hyphomonas sp. | reverse complement strand
CGAAAAGCTCGATGGGCTCGACGCGTTTGATGCCAAGCGCCTGGCCGGCCGTATTCTCGGCCAGGGCGACATTGTTTCGCTGGTCGAAAAAGCCGGCGACCAGATGGACGCCGAAAAAGCTGAAAAGATGGCCAAGAAAATGGCCAAGGGGCAGTTCGATCTGGACGACCTCGCACAGCAGCTTCAGCAAATGCAGAAAATGGGCGGCCTTGGCGGGATTATGGGCCTCCTGCCCGGCGCCAAGAAAGCCAAACAAGCCCTCGACGCGTCGGGTATGGATGACAAAGTCATTCTGCGCCAGGCGGCGATCATTTCGTCCATGACCAAGAAAGAGCGCGCCAAGCCTGCGCTTCTCAATGCCTCCCGCCGCAAGCGGATTGCCGCGGGTGCGGGTGTCACCGTGCAAGACGTCAACCGCGTCTTGAAAATGCACAAGCAGATGGCCGGCATGATGAAGAAAATGTCCAAGAGCGGCATGAAAGGCATGATGAATATGATGGGCCAGGCCGGGGTCTCACCCGGCGACTTGGCCAAAATGGGCGGCGGCGCCGCGATGCCTGGCGGCATGCCGAACATTCCAGGATTGGGCGGGCCGAAGAAATGACCTCCCCAACCGACCAACTCGCTCAATACCGCGCCAGCATTGATAATCTCGATGCGATCCTGCTGCACACGCTGGCAGAGCGGTTCAAAGTCACGCAGGCCGTTGGCAAGCTGAAAGCGACACATAATATGCCGCCAGCCGATAAAGCCCGCGAAGCGCGCCAGATTGAACGCCTGCGCAAGCTGGCCGAAGACAGCAATCTCGACCCGGACTTTGCTGAAAAATATCTCAACTTCATCGTGGCGGAA
>CAYGUD010000521.1:0-798 GCA_964352865.1 uncultured Hyphomonas sp. | reverse complement strand
AGACGCCGAACACCTAGGAGAATACCATGGCCCTCAAAATCAGACTCGCCCGCGGCGGGTCAAAAAAACGTCCTTTCTATAGCGTGGTTGTCGCAGACAGCCGCATGCCGCGCGACGGCCGCTTTATTGAAAAAATCGGCACATATGACCCACGTCAGCCAAAAGACAGCGAAAACCGCGTCAAAGTTGACGGCGCAAAAGCCGCCGAGTGGATCAAGAAAGGCGCCAAGCCAACGGATCGCGTTGCGCGCTTCCTGAACCAGATCACGCTCGAAGGTGAAAAAGCCCCGGTCTATGCCTGGACGGCCAGCAACAACCCGCAAAAGGGTGAGCCAGGCACAAAAGCCAAGGAGCGGATCGAAGAAAAAGCTGAAAAAGAAGTCGCTCGTAAAGAGGCTGAAAAAGAAGCTAAAGAAGCTGCCAAGGCCGAAAAAGAAGCCGCTAAGGAAGCTGCGAAAGCTGAAAAAGAAGCGGCTAAAGCAGAAGCTGAAGCGCCGGCTGAAGAAGCCGCCGCAGAAGAGGCCCCTGCTGAGGAAGCCGCTGCTGAAGAAGAAAAGTCTTAATAGACTTTTCCCGGCTCAGCCAGAAACAACAAACCCCGGACCTCACGGTCTGGGGTTTTTCTTTTGAAGAGCATCTTTGCCTCGAAAGAAAATAGCCCGTGAAATCAGTATGAGTCGCTCAGAAATTCCGCAAAATCAGCGATGGCGTTCAAGTCTGCTTTCAGCACGTTTTGCTGATCCGGTGACACCAGGTCGCTCAAGACAGGCTGCGTCAGGATCAGATGCCGAACTGAAT
>CAYGUD010000520.1:0-1666 GCA_964352865.1 uncultured Hyphomonas sp. | reverse complement strand
CGATTCTCGGTCTCGATAGCGGCGCCAATGATTATGTCACCAAGCCATTCAAATTCTCAGTCCTGCTGGCCCGGGTGCGGGCGCATCTGCGCAGCTTTGAGCAAAGCGAAGACGCGACATTCGATGTCGGGCCATATGAGTTTCGCCCGAGCATGAAACTGCTGGTCAAAGAAGATGATCGCAAAATCCGACTGACCGAGAAAGAGACCAATATCCTCAAATATCTCTATCGCGCCGGTGGCAAACCCGTGGCCCGTGAAGAGCTGTTATCAGAGGTCTGGGGATATAATGCGGCGGTGACCACGCACACGCTGGAAACCCATATCTATCGCTTGCGCCAGAAAATCGAGCCTGATCCCGGCAATGCGCGTTTGCTGTTAACGGAAGCGGGCGGCTATCGCCTGTCGCCATGAGTCTAGAGAATTAGAATTCTTCAGCTTGCCTCAAACGCAGCGCTTTTCATTCTGAGCAGCGGCGCGTATCAGGCTTCAAAATGACCCAAGCTCTGGACTACACATTCTCAGTCGCGCCGATGATGGACTGGACGGATCGGCATTGCCGGGCGTTTCATCGCGTCCTGTCAAAGCGGGCGCTCTTGTGGACGGAGATGGTCACCGCGGATGCCGTCATTCATGGCGATCGCCAGCGCCTGATTGGCTTCTCGGAGGCAGAGCATCCCCTGGTCCTGCAGCTTGGCGGGAATGAACCGGACAAAATGGCCGAAGCCGCGCGGATCGCGGAAGTGTTTGGCTATGATGAAGTGAACATCAATTGCGGCTGTCCTTCTGACCGGGTGCAGTCCGGCGCATTTGGCGCCTGCTTGATGCGCGAACCGAAGACGGTGGCGGCATGTGTCAGTGCGATGCGAGCCGCTGTTTCTATTCCTGTGACCGTCAAATGCCGTATCGCAATTGATGAAGACCCGGCGCGCGAAACCCTGTTCAATTTTGTTGATACAGTCGCCGATGCGGGGTGCGAGGTGTTCACTGTTCATGCTCGTAAAGCCTGGCTGAAGGGGCTCAGTCCAAAAGAGAACCGGGACATCCCTCCGCTCGATTATGACCTGGTGCGAACCCTCAAAGACGAACGCCCGGATTTGCAAATCGTGCTGAATGGCGGGATCAAAACGCTTGAAGCGTGTGCCGAGCACCTGTCCGCATTTGATGGCGTCATGCTTGGACGGGCGGCCTATCAAACGCCCGCATTGCTGGGGCAAGTTGATCAGACATTGTTCGACCCGGCCTTGCCGAGTCTCAGCGCGTTCGATGCGGTGAAAGCGTATCGGCCTTATGTCGAAGCACGCCTGGACGAAGGCGTGCGCTTATCGCAAATCACGCGGCACATGCTTGGCTTGTTCAATGGCATGCCGGGTGCGCGGCAATGGCGCCGGACCCTCAGCGAAAAGGGTCCAAAGCCTGGCGCCGATATCTCAGTACTGGATGAGGCGCTCGATGCAGTCGCGCTGCGCCCCGTTGCTTGTTGATCGGTTTCCCCGGTCTTAAGCTTAACGTCTGCAGCAAAGGGGAAACACGTGGCAGGATTACTTGATCTACTAGCCGGCGCACAGGCGCAACCAGCCAAACAGCAACTCGGACAACAGTTCGGGCTCAGCGATGACATGACCCAGAAAGCGATGGCGGCTGTGATCCCGGCGCTCGCCGCCGGA
>CAYGUD010000519.1:0-1673 GCA_964352865.1 uncultured Hyphomonas sp. | reverse complement strand
GCTTCGATTCATGCCCTTACACATGATGTAAGACAGGATCGCACCCGATGAGCCAACCAGCGCGCCAGTAATGATCAGAGCAAAATTTCCGAGCGTGAAGCCCAGCGCTGCGGCAGCCCAACCCGAATACGAGTTCAGCATTGAAACAACGACGGGCATATCTGCGCCCCCAATTGGGATAATCAGCGTGATGCCGAGGATCAGGGCCAGCGCCGTCAAACCCCAAAAGGCCCATGTGGCTGTGCCGCCGCTCATCACCAGAATGACAATCATGGCGACAATGCCAGCGCCGATGGCGATGTTCAGAACGTGCCGTGCGGGCAACATGATCGGTGATCCCGACATGTTTCCGTTAAGCTTGGCAAAGGCGATGATTGAACCGGTGAAGGTCAAAGCGCCAATGGCCGAACCGAGTGAGAGTTCGATCAGGGAGGCTGTTGCCAGGCTGCCAATCTCACCAATTCCGAAACTCACCGGGGCATAGAGCGCAGCTGCCGCCACGAGTACGGCTGCAAGTCCAACCAGGGAGTGAAACGCTGCCACGAGTTGCGGCATGTCTGTCATTGGAATCTTGCGTGCGATATAGGCGCCGATGCCGCCGCCGACGAGAGCGCCTGCTGCGAGGATCGCCCAGGTTGTCGCGTCGAGCGCATTCCAGAACAGGATGAGAGTCGTTGCAACCGCGATGGCCATACCAATCATGCCATTGCGATTACCGGCGCGGCTGGTGGCGGGGCTGGACAGGCCGCGAAGCGCCAGGATGAAGAGGATGCCGGAGGTCAGATAGAGCAGCGGCGCCCAAGTCGATTGGAACTGTTCCATAGGTCTAGTCCCCCTTCTTTTTATACATGGCGAGCATGCGCTGGGTGACGAGGAATCCGCCGAAAATGTTGACGCTGGCCAGGGCGACAGCGACGCCGCCCAGGGCTTTCGCGATCCAGCCGCCTTCGACGGCGCCGGAGGCGGTTGCAGCGACAATCGCGCCGACAACAATCACTGACGAAATCGCGTTGGTCACGGCCATGAGCGGTGTGTGCAGGGCCGGGGTCACCGACCAGACAACGTAATAGCCAACGAAACAGGCCATTGCGAAAATGCCGGCGAGGAAGACGGTCGGGCTAATCGTGCTGGCTTCAGCCGCATAGGCGGGCAGGGCCGCTGATGCTGCAAGGGCAGCGGTTAAGAAAAGTTTTTTCATATCAAACTCCGCTCGTCCCCGCGAAAGCGGGGATCTGGTGCGATGGCATAGGGAGGTGTGGCGAGAGATCCCGGAACAGGTCCGGGATGATCGAAATCCGGATCATGAGGAGATCCTCTCATTCACGGTTTCGCCGCCGCGGGTGAGTATCATCGCGGTGACGATTTCATCATCAGTGTCGAGGTTCAGGCTGCCATCCTCAGCTGTAATCAGCGGCAGGAAGGCAAACAGGTTTTTGGCGTAGAGCGCGCTCGCATCCGCAGGCAAGTGGGCTGGCAGATTTGTGAAGCCTGCGACTTTGACGCCGCCTTCATCAACAATCACGTCAGGCTCGGAGAGCGGGCAATTGCCGCCCTGGCTGACCGCCATGTCGACAATGACTGAGCCAGGTCGCATGGTTTTGACCATATCCGCGCTGACCAGAACCGGGGCCGGGCGCCCTGGAATCAAGGCTGTTGTGACGACGATGTCCTGT
>CAYGUD010000518.1:0-1681 GCA_964352865.1 uncultured Hyphomonas sp. | reverse complement strand
CGCCGCCGAATTGCGCGGCGGCTTGCCAAATGTCGGGAATCCGCAACTCGGCAATGCTGACTTTTTGAAAGCCGTGCCATCGCTGGACCTGTTTGACTCCCTGGCATCGCGGTACAATCCGTCCAAAATGGACCGCGATCCATTTGCGGTCGTGTTCGCATTTCCAGATACGGGCGAGACGATCAGCCTGCTGGTTGAGACATCGGTCCTGGTGCCAAGACAAGGCGGTGTCGACACTCCAGCCGCGACCGTCACAATCGACCGGCACGATTTTGACCGCCTGATCCTCGGCGACGCACAACCGCTTGGATTGATGACATCAGGCAAAATGAAGATCCAAGGGCAGCGCGGCGCGGTTTCAGCCATGTTCGAGTCGCTGGATCAACCGGATTTCTGGTTCAATACTGTTACGCCCTAGAAACGAGTATGGCTTTCTGATCACACCTCGTTGCAGAAGCGCCACAGGCTTATTCCCCTGTGGCGCGAAATTTGCTTTCCTCATCGGGGGTAATCCCCAGGGGACGTAAAATGAAACGATTCAGAACGATTCGCATGGTGCGGCGTGAAAAGCCGACCGACCAAATAGAGCCAACGATCCTTGATCATGGCGATCCGATCACCGTCAAACTAACGCGCGAGCTGGAAGACCGAAAGCGCCGTCTAAATCAGAGTGCGCACCACCCGGCCGGCCTTTAGTCGCCGTCCCAGCCGAACACATCTTCGAGGCCAACGCCGAACACGCGGGCAATGCGAAAGGCGCTTTCAAGGCTGGGCGAGTATTTCCCTTGCTCGATTGCAATAACCGTTTGACGCGTGACCCCAATCTCTTTGGCCAAAGCCGACTGGCTCATCTGGTCATGCGCCTCGCGCAGCTCTTTGACGCGATTGGTGATCGGCGGACGCTTGGCCATGTTAATAGGCTCGACTATAGTTGAAGATGTGCAGGAAACACATCGCGGCCTCGCCAATCATCAGCGCTCCGACCAAGCTGTGAAAGAGCAGATCACCATTCTGATGAAACAAGAACCAAACCAGCGCCAAATACGCGCCAATGCTGGTAATGTAGCTCGCAGCGGCGAGTGATTTCATATTCACGAACCGATCGCGCTCATCAAAGTCACCGACCGAATCCGGGTCATCGGTGCTCCTGGCCTCTAAGCTGCCCAGAGTAATGAAGCTGCCAACGGATATAATGGTTACAACAATAAGATAAGCCCCGAACGTTCCCCAATTTGGCGGCGCAATTTGCTCAAGCCCGGTCGATTGCTGCAAGACAAAGTAAAAATACCCAGCGCCAGCAAACAGCACGGCCAGCCCAGTGGCCAGGTATCCTTTTTCCCAAAATGACATGACTTATACTCCCCGACGATAGTACCAGATGGTCAGCGCATATTCCGCCAATTGGCTGAGCACCATGCCCGCGACAATCATGTGAAACATCAAGTTGCCACTGCCCCATACCGCAAACGCAAACAGCGACAGCATGCAAACAACGCCAAGCAACAAACCGCTCAAATTTCCAGCGCGCCAGACAACCAGGCGGTCGCGCTCATCTTCGGGCGCATTGGCATCCGCTGGATTGCCAAGCGCCGCAACGGCATGACCCAAAATCGCAATGGCGACAATGATGATCACGCCAATGGCAAGGCCGCCAGCATTTGGTGGCGGAACCATTTGAAGG
>CAYGUD010000517.1:0-1685 GCA_964352865.1 uncultured Hyphomonas sp. | reverse complement strand
TTGTGATGAGGTCTGCTGGCGGCTTTATCGACGTGCAGGGCTCGGGCGAAGAACGCCCGATGACCCGAACCGAACTCGACACGATGATGGCCCTGGCGGAAAAAGGCTGCACCGAATTGTTCGCGGCGCAGAAGAAAGCGCTGGACTAGACCATGGAACGCCTCTTCCCGCTCGCAGACTCTGTCGGTGCCAAATTGCTGGCACGCAGTGAGACCGTGGCGATTTCGGAATCCTCATCTGGCGGGCTGATCTCCGCCGCTCTGCTCGCGGTGCCCGGCGCGTCGCGCTTCTATCGCGGCGCCGGGATCATTTACACGCCGCAAGCGTTCAAGGGATTAATGAAAATGGAGCGTGAGGACCTGCAAGGTCATCGCTCTTCGACCGAGCCATACGCGCGCATCATGGCGCGTAGCATTCGCAGCAAACTTCGCGCGGATTGGGGATTATGCGAAACCGGGGCATCGGGTCCAAGCGGTAATGGCTATGGCGATGCGGCAGGGCACGTGTGTGCCGCTGTAATCGGCGACGGCGTAGAGGTCTCGCGCACCGTCGAGACGGGTCTCTCGGATCGCAAAGAAAACATGTATTTGTTTGCAGAGGCCGCTTTGACCCTGCTGGCGGAACAGCTCAGCTAAGCCGCTTCGCTCTTCTTGTCGCTCTGGCCGTCTTCAAAGACGAGGATATCGCCCGGCTGACAATCCAATTCCCGGCACAGCGCCTCAAGCGTTGAAAAGCGAACCGCCTTGGCTTTGCCTGTTTTCAAGATGGACAGATTGGCAAGGGTGACGCCGACGCGCTCTGAAAGCTCCGTCAGCGACATTCTTTTTTCCAACAACACCCGATCAAGGGTCACACGAATAGACATCTTATGGCCCTCTTAAATTGTCATTTTCTCTTCTTCGCGAAGGCGGGTGCCTTCTTTGAAGACTTGCGCCAGGATGAGCAGCACGATGACGGCGCCCCAGACAGCGAGATTGATATTGATGTTTGCGACATAGCCCTCTCCAAGGTCCACAGTCGCGGCGAGCACAAGAACAGATGCCATCCGAACCGCTTCGATCAGCGCGATCGCAATGGCGATACGCGTCAAGCGCGGGGCATTCTCAGGCAAGAAGGGATCCCCTTCAGCGAGCGTCGAAAGAATACGGCGCAGCTGCGCACAAATATACGCAATGCCGGGCGCGAACACCAAGAGTCCGACCAAAGCCGCTACCAGACGGCCAGCCGGCACACCATCGGCGCGCGCCTCAACCAGCGGCAGCGCGATTTCGCCGCCATTCAGGCTGCCGAGCAGGCCAATACCCAGGATCACGAATAATAGCGTGCCCAAGACAATGGCGAGCCAGAAAATCACTGTCACGACAGTTGACAGAACCGCTGCCATTGAATTCTTGCGAGTGCCTGACATGCGTTGCAGTCATCCTTTTGTATTATCGCTACGTTTGTCACATAGCAGAGAGTCACGAACTTACCGTTAAACGATAAGGTTATTCGTTTAAAAAGCAAGAACGGAGCCACATTGAATGTCCCGAAAGCTTGAACCCGGCCGTTTGGTCGCCGCCACGCACAACAAAGGCAAAGTGGTTGAACTGAAAGATCTTTTTGAGCCACTCGGGTTCGAAGTTGTCTCAGCAGATCAATTGCAGCTGGACGAACCAGATGAAACCGAACTCACGTTTGAAGGC
>CAYGUD010000516.1:1097-1689 GCA_964352865.1 uncultured Hyphomonas sp. | reverse complement strand
CATCACGATCCGCCCGTTCAATGAGAGCCTCGGCGTCCCCGAAGAGCTTGGTCGCCGGATCGCCCGCAATACACAAATCATGGCGATGGAAGAAAGCGGACTTGGCCGCATTGCCGACCCCAGCGGCGGCGCCTGGTTCACCGAAACGCTCGCCGAAGACGTGTCGCAGGCAGCCTGGGCAGAGTTCCAGCAGATCGAAAGCGAAGGCGGTCTGGTTGAAAGTCTCGTCGCAGGGCATTTTCAGACCCGTATCGCTGAAAAACGCGCCGCATTGATGAAAGACATTGCCCGCCGCAAAGTGCCTGTCACCGGGGTTAGCGAATTTCCATTGCTCGACGAGATAACCCCGCCTGTCGCCGAAATCAGCCGCCCGCCAAGCGGCGACGGCGTCGACCCGATCGGGCTGAACACATTGCTGCCAGACTTTCAGACAGAAACCGGCGCTGACACGATCGGCCAGCCTCTGGACTGGATTTCCATCGCGGCGCCATTCGAAGCCCTGCGCGATCGCACCAAAGCGCATCTGGCGGCGACCGGATCACGCCCGGCAATTTTCCTCGCCACACTTGGCCCCCTCGCTGAGCATACCGGC
>CAYGUD010000516.1:0-1087 GCA_964352865.1 uncultured Hyphomonas sp. | reverse complement strand
ATACCGGCCGGGTCGACTTTGCGCGCAACTTCTTCGCCGCGGGCGGGATCGAAGCGAAGGCTCCGCCCGTGCCGCCGAAGAGTCATTCGGAACTCGCCGCTGCCTTTGCCGCGAGCGGCTGCAAGATCGCCGTCCTGTGCGGCAGCGACAAACGCTATGGTGATGAAGCCGGCCCCGCTGCCACAGCGCTGAAAAAAGCGGGCGCCGTCGCGCTCTGGCTCGCCGGTAAGCATGAAGTAGATGGAGTTGATCGCCATATTTTCATGGGCAGCGATGTGGTGCATGAACTTGACGTCGCGCTGGCAGAATTGGGAGTGAAATAGATGACCAAATTCCCTGATTTCACCAAACTCGATTTGGGCACGCTTGAGCCCGCCGCCCCCGCTGCGCGTCCGCGGACGCTTAACACGCCGGAAGGCATTGACCTCGCCAGCAGCTATAGTGCGGCGGATACCAGGGATCTCGACTTCCTCGATGATTATCCGGGCCTTGCCCCGTTTGGCCGTGGTCCCTACCCGACCATGTATACGCAGCGGCCCTGGACGATCCGCCAATATGCCGGTTTCTCCACCGCAGAGGACTCCAACGCTTTCTATCGCCGCAACTTGGCAGCGGGCCAGAAAGGCCTCTCGGTCGCGTTCGATCTCGCCACCCATCGCGGCTATGACAGTGACCATGTCCGCGTCAGCGGCGATGTCGGCATGGCCGGTGTGGCGATCGACAGCATCTATGACATGCGCACATTGTTTTCCGGCATTCCGCTCGATCAGATGTCTGTCTCGATGACCATGAATGGCGCGGTATTACCCATCATGGCGCTATATATTGTCGCTGCCGAGGAACAAGGCGTTGGACCGGAAAAGCTCGCGGGAACGATTCAGAATGACATTCTGAAAGAGTTCATGGTCCGCAACACCTACATCTATCCACCCAAGCCGAGCATGCGGATCATTTCGGACATCTTTGCCTTCACGTCGCAGAACATGCCGAAATTCAATTCCATCTCGATTTCCGGCTATCATATGCAGGAAGCTGGCGCGACGGCCGACCTCGAGCTGGCTTACACAATCGCTGACGGTATCGAATA
>CAYGUD010000515.1:0-1700 GCA_964352865.1 uncultured Hyphomonas sp. | reverse complement strand
TCTCTGAAGCGATCAAAGCGCATGTGGAGAAAACCGGTAGAGAGCCGTCCGACGACGAGTTGCAATTGCTCACTGACAGAATCAAAGCCGAAACTGAGGCTGGAAAAAAGAAGGCGCTTGAAGCGGGCGGCCTGTATGTGCTCGGAACCGAACGCCATGAAAGCCGCCGTATTGATAATCAGCTGCGCGGTCGAACAGGGCGCCAAGGCGACCCGGGCAAGTCGAAATTCTTTATCTCGGTCGATGATGACCTGATGCGGGTTTTCGCCGCTGAGCGTCTGAATTCGATTATGAAAGGCCTTGGCATCAAAGAAGACGAGGGCATTACCCACCCTTGGATGAACAAGGCGATCGAGACGTCGCAAAAGAAAATCGAAGCACGCAATTTCGACATCCGGAAGAATGTTCTGAAATATGATGACGTGATCAATGACCAGCGCAAAGTAATCTTTGAGCAGCGCATCGACTTCATGCGCGCCGACAGCGTGTTGGATGAGATCGAGGATATGCGCGAGCAAGTGATCGACGGCATTGTCGCGCATCACATGCCAGAAAAAGCTCATGCTGAGCTGTGGGATACCGAAGGTCTTCGCGAGCGCTGCGTCGAAATGCTGGGCCTTGAACTGCCGATCGCGGAATGGGCAAGCGAAGAAGGCGTTGCCAATCTGGAAATCGCCGAGCGCATCCGCGACGCCGCGAATTCGGCTTATGACGAGAAGACAAAACTCGCGGCAGATGGCCAATTCCGGTCAATCGAAAAGCAAATCCTGCTGCAAGTTCTTGATGGCCGTTGGCGACAGCACTTGCAGCAAATCGATCAGCTTCGCTCCGTGATTCACTTGCGGTCATACGGTCAGCGCGATCCGCTGAACGAATTTAAAGAAGAAGCGTTCAAACTATTCTATGACATGCTGTCAGAAATGCGTCTGGAAGTAACCCGCTGGTTGATGACGGCGCAGGTTCAACCGCCGCAACCGCGCCCTGTCCCCACGCCGCCGCAACAGACATTCGAGACAAGCCTGGATCCGGATACAGGTGAGAACCAACGGACCGGCACGCCTCAAAATGTTGCTGAACAAGCGCCGCATTCAATGGTCGCACAAGCCGAGGAAAGCTGGGCACGCACACCGCGCAATGCGCCTTGCCCTTGCGGGTCGGGCAAAAAATACAAGCATTGTCACGGATCCCTGTCAGCAGATGTAAAAGAAGCGTAGACCAGTCTGTGGAATGGAAGATTGAAAAAGGCCGCTCCTCAGGGGGGGCGGCTTTTGTCGTTTAGATATTTAGTCTCAATTTATATTGATGACTTCCAGTTTTCCAGCTGCTGGCCGAACCATTCGCGTCCGCCCCAGCCAAATTCCAGAGCAACTGCGCTGCCATTTGCTATTCAAACGCCGTCTCTGATCCAGCCGCGAGGTGTACCGAGACGTATTCTCGCAACGCCTGCGTGTGGGCATTCGCATCGCCCTCGAAGCGCGTCGCTTCGATCAGCGGACCGAAGGTCATTTCAAACGAGCTGCCGCGTTTATTGAGAAGTTCGTGGAACAATGTGATGTCACGCAGCTCTCCGTTCATCCTCGAAAATAAGTAATAGAGCCATGAATTTGTGGCTTGCAAATTCAGCGGTTGGATCGGGGCTTTGTGCTTTCGCGCCAAACTGACCACAGCCACCAAGGGGCAAGAAAAGAACACCGTCTTTT
>CAYGUD010000514.1:0-1703 GCA_964352865.1 uncultured Hyphomonas sp. | reverse complement strand
GCACGGTTCATGATTGCGTCGTGCAAGTCTGCCCCCGCGCCCGCCGCGCCAAGGCGCTCGCCTGCGGCACCGTCGAATGTGATCTCGGCATGGCTGCGGGTGGGCTCAAGCGTTTTGACAGATTTACGTGAGACGCCGTCTGCATTCAAATCGACCAGCACCAGGCTGGCGCCGCTGCCTTCTTTGGCCAGCACAATGGCATGTGTCGCGACATCACCGTCAGTGACAGGGATCTTGGTGCCATTCAATTTGCTGCCATCAAAAGACACGGAGAGATTTGCCGGATCCGGGTTGCCCGGACCTTCGCTTGCGGCGTAGCAGCCAACAATGTCACCGCTTGCAACACCTGGCAGGACAGCCCCTTTTTGCGCCTCGTTGCCAGCCAACATCAGGCCTTCTGCAAAGAAATAGACCGTGCTCGCATAAGGTACGGGGGCCAGCGCGCGGCCCATTTCTTCGGCCAGAACACATTGCTCCAGCGCGCCAACACCAAGTCCGCCATGCTCTTCAGCGATTGCTGTCCCCAGCCATCCCATCTCTTTGACCTTCTGCCAGACACCTTCGTGGTGGCTCTTGTCGTCATCGTTCAAAACCTCGCGGACATGTTGCGTGGTGCATTCCCCGTCGAGGAATTTGCGCGCCTCATTCCCAAGGAATTTTTGATCATCGGAAAAATCAAAATTCATGGCCCGTCCGGCCTCCCTGTTATTTCTTATGGCTCTGACAATAGCGCGGTTGACGTGCACGGAAACCCGTGACGCCACGGTAGGCTGCCACGCGGAAAAAGCGCACAGCGTGCAAGCTTGCGATTGCAAGCGCATGCGGGATCTCTACATGGGATGCAACGAATTCAGAAAGGTCACGCGATGCGCACCGAAACGCCTGTTCAGATCAAGCTGGCTGACTATACGCCCTATCCGTTTGCAATTGATCAAGTCGAAATGGCTTTCGAGCTGGAGCCAAATGCCACGACGGTCAGAACCGTCATGCAGGTTCGCCGTATTGGAACAGGCGACATGGTGCTCGACGGCGTTGACGTAACACTGAACGCGATCAAGATTGATGGCACTGTGCTTTCGGCAGATTCTTATGTGCTGACCGACGATTCCCTGACCCTCTCTGGCGTCCCGGATGCATTCACGCTCGAAACAGACGTCACGATCGACCCGTCCGCAAACACGGCCCTTTCTGGGCTCTACATTTCAGGCGGCCGGTTCTGCACACAATGCGAGAGTATCGGGTTTCGCCGCATCACGTTCTGGCCTGACCGCCCGGATGTCATGAGCCGGTTCAAAGTCCGTCTCGAAGCGAATAAGGCGGCCTATCCCGTTCTACTGTCCAACGGCACGCCAGGCGAGACAGGCGACCTTGCCGACGGTCGTCATTTCGCGGAATGGGATGATCCGCACCTCAAACCGTCTTACCTCTTCGCGCTTTGCGCTGGTGAGTATGACATTTATCGCGACAGTTTCGAGACAATGAGCGGCGCAAATATCGACCTCGCTGTACATGTCGACAAAGGCGACGGCGACCGCGCGGCCTGGGCAATGGAAAGCCTGAAAGCTTCGATGAAATGGGATGAACAAGTGTTCGCCCGCGAATATGATCTCGGCGTCTTCAACATTGTCGCGGTTCGCGATTTCAATTTCGGTGCGATGGAGAATAAGGGCCTGAACGTGTTTAACTCGGCCTATGTCCTGGCC
>CAYGUD010000513.1:0-1705 GCA_964352865.1 uncultured Hyphomonas sp. | reverse complement strand
ACCATTCGGAGAGTGAGAGGCAGACTTCATGAAGAAAGTTCTGACACCGGCTCGCGGAGCCATTCTAGCAGCAACAGTTGTCGGTCTTACCGCACCTGCTGTCGCACAGGGACTGGATCGCGCGATCGCGACCGGCGAACAGGCGACCCGCCGCGCCGAGCAAGTTCAGCAGCAAATTAATCAGCTCGATGATGAGCGTTCGGACATGGTCGGTGAATTCCGCACCTTGTTGCAGCGGAAAACCGCTGCCGAACTCTATGCCCGCCAGCAAGAAGCTGCGGTCGAGAGCCAGGAACGTGAAATCGCGTCTTTGACAGACCAGCTTGCACGTGTGGACGAGATTACCTCTCAAACCGTACCAATGCTTGAGGATCTGGTCGACGATCTCGATGCATTCATCGATGCCGATCTTCCATTCCGTTTGGAAGAACGCAAAGACCGCGTCGCTCGCCTTCGCGAGTATCTGGTTGATCCAAACATCTCCGTCACAGAGCGGTATCGTCAAATCATGGACGCATACACTTCTGAAATGGAAATCGGTCGCAAGACGGATACCTGGAGTGAAAACATCTCAGTCGATGACAAAGAAGTCAGTGTCGACATGGTGCTGTTTGGTCGTGTTGCGCTCGTCTATATGGACCGCACAGGCCGTTACGCGAAACGCTATGACCGGGAAACCCGCTCTTGGGTGGATCTCGAGAACAAGTACAAGCCTGAAATCGAGAAGGCTATTCGCATCATTCAGGGTAAGCGCACACCAGATGTGATGTACGTACCTGCAACCAAGCTTGCTGTTCAGTAAGCCCCGATGGAGTTAAGGAAAGAACACATGAATCCGTTCACAAAATCACTTAAAACCATTGGGATCGCAGCAGCTTTTGCTGGTGCCTCAATGGTCGCGTCTCTGCCTGCAATGGCACAGACAACCCTTTCAGATATTCTCAACCGCGTTCAGCAAGACAGCCAGGAAACTTCGGCTGAAAGCCAGCAACGTCTGAGAGATTTCCAAACCCGCGTAAATGAGCAAGAGGCCCTTATGGGTCAAGCAAGCGCTGAGTTGGCGCGTGCGAATGCGCGCGGCGCCACATTGGGCGCTCAGTTTGATGTCAATCAGGATCAAATTGACACGCTGGCTGCTGAACTTGATGTTCAAGCTGGTGATTTCGCCCAACTGGTCGGTGAATTCCGCGCTGTTGTTGGTGAAGTTCAGCCGCTCATGCGTGAGAGCCTCGCAAGCTTCGACTATCCTGGTCGTTTCGAAGCCCTTTCCGAAGTTGCTGAAGCGACAACGCTTCCAACCCGCGAAGAGCTGGATCGTCTGCCAAAGTCAATCCTTCAGGAAATGATCGCGCAATCGGAAGTCAAAGCGTTCACATCGCCAGTTTCAATGGGCGGGTCTGATGAGTCCGTTCAAGAAGTTGAAGTCATGCGCGTCGGAACATTCATCGCCGCGACAGCCGAAGACGCTGGCTTTGTTACAATCGAACGCAATGGTGCTGGCGATTTCTATCTTGAGAAATTGCAGCGTCAGCCAGGCGGTCGTTTCCGCAGTGCCTTCAACTCGCTGATCAAGGCGCCGGCAGGCGAAACCCTGACCGTGCCATTCGATCCGAACCGCGGCGAACTGTTTAAGATTGAAGGTGACAAGCCTGGTCTTGCAGAGCGCATCGGCCAAGGCGGCACGATTGGTTACATCGTTATCGGT
>CAYGUD010000512.1:0-1707 GCA_964352865.1 uncultured Hyphomonas sp. | reverse complement strand
GCCGGATCGATGAGTGTGCCTATCAGCCACGCTTCGAACCGAACCTGAAAATGACGTATTGGAACGCCGCCCATTTTGCAAAAATGGACAGTCAAACGCGTTAGGTCCGAACTCAGTATCAACCAATGCAGGAGAAATATTACATGCGGTTAGTCGTTTTGGCACTCTTACTCATTGTCGGATCCCTTCCGGCACTGGCAAATGGACTTGATCACCGCAATGTGCCTGATGCGCGGCTCGTCCATGAAGACGCGTCTGGCCGATATTATGCCGCTTTAATGGGGCACCGTGATATTCATCCGAGTGATGCGCCTGACTATGAAGTGACGCTCCGTATCTATGCTGAGAGATCGACCGCTCCGGATGGAACCTTCTTCGAAGCAACGCCAAGCCCCGCTTTGCCATATATCGGCGCAGATCTGGTTGATGGGCTGCATTTGTCGGACGGCGAAACAGCGCGCCTCGGGGAAATCGTCATCCCGTCCGCACTTGAGGCGTTCCCTGAATGGAAAACCCATCCAAATTGGAACAGTTACAAAGATGCGATCATGATCAATTTCTATATTGATGGCGTGTTTCTCTATGGGAAAGGGCCATGGGGAGAGAAAGAAAAAAATGCGTCTTATGCGGCTGAGCAACCGGTAATTTGGTTCAATTTCGTTCGTCGTCCGGAAGATCGAGCCTGGCGGCCTGGCTATGAGGGAACCGAATTCTTAGGGTTCGCGCAATCACCTGAGCGCCGATTCGTCTCAACGATCCTAAGCGAGCGGGAACAGCTTCCAAATGCCGTCGCAAGTGAACGCTCGCAAGTGCTCGCGGCGTTTGATCGGCATGGCGCCTATAAGACGAAAATCCAAGAGGAGCAGCAGAGCGCTTATTATTCTAGCCTTAAAGCAAAAAGACGCGCCGGCATTGTCTACAAATCAGGATCATTCTGGGCGCAATATTCGGGGTTCGATACGCCCCGCAAAATTGCGGACGGGCAGTTCCAGTTTATCGCGCATCCTGCAGATTTCGCGCAGGCTTATCTGACCTTCATCGATCAATTCTATGACAATTGCGAAGCCTACCTTCCAGCGATCCGGACGACTTACACCAAAGATTGGTTTGAAACGCAGTACGGGGTCACCAGGCATACCGATCGATACTATGTCGAAATGGATCCCCGCTTCAAAGATCAATACTCTGCCATGATGGATATCGTGAACCGACGCTCGCTTGGCGACGCGGCGACGGCATTTGTTGATGCCCTCGGCGGCGCTGAGGGCCCCAATATTTTTGGCTGGGCGGGCTACATCGTAGAAACAGCTGCGACCAGTATGGTAGCGGAAAGTGAGATGGGCCGATTCATACAGGATGAAGGCTGCACATCACCGCTCCTTGCGCAATATGCCGACAATCTATGGCAAGGTGCCGCGGGCTTGGCGCCGGTGCAAAACGACAACAGGTCGTATAGAGGCGCAGCCGCTGCCTCGATGGGGTTTGAGGACGCAGATGGCCTTTGGCATCGTGAGCAGTCTTGGGATGCCCTTGCGAGAAATCAACGCGCTGGCGAGCGTAGCCACCCATATTTAGATGAGGAAGTTGTCGCATACCGGACGGGGATGGGCCTCGCAAATGACGGGCGTGATCAAAATCCTGCCATGCGCCCGATCGGCCGGAAGCTTCAAGAGCAAGGTGTCCCAGTCCTATACTGCTACTATGGAC
>CAYGUD010000511.1:870-1708 GCA_964352865.1 uncultured Hyphomonas sp. | reverse complement strand
TCGGTCAAGCCAGGCGACTGGGTGCTGACTCAGGGAACCGGCGGGGTGTCTGTCTTCGCGTTGCAATTTGCCAAGGCGGCTGGCGCAAGGGTGATCTCGACCTCGTCTTCGAATGACAAGCTGGAACGGATGAAAGCGCTCGGCGCGGATCACTTGATCAATTACAAGGAGACCCCGGAATGGGGCCGTAAAGCGCTTGAACTGACAGGCGGGCGCGGCGTCGATGAAGTCGTCGAGATTGGCGGACCGGGCACCATGGCGCAGTCGATCCAGGCTTGCCGGGTGGGCGGACATATCTCGCTCATCGGAGTGCTGACCGGGGTGTCAGGCGAAGTCCCGACGGCGGCCTTCTTCTCCAAGAACCTGACCATGTCAGGCATCACAGTTGGTTCTGGTGCGCATCAGGAAGACATGATCGCAGCGATTGAAGCGAGTAAGATCAAGCCGGTCCTGGATAAGGACTTTCCGCTTGATAATATTGCCCAGGCCTTTGCGCATCAGGCGAGCCAACAGCACTTTGGCAAGATCACATTGTCAATTTGACGGCTGCTGGCTGGGGCAGGGATCAGTCCTGTTCCAGCCTCACCTGGCGGACGATGGCGAGACTGACAGGGCGGAAAATCGTGCTGAGCGGATCTTCCGGTTTGTTTTGCGGGCCCGGCCGATGCGCCGGTCCAAATCGCGGCGCCGGGCCGTCTGTGCGGACGCAGGTCTTATCCGGGTGCAGCGCGACATTTCCGGAAACAAAGCGATCTGGGCCTTTCGGCCCAGATCTGTTTGAGTCATATGGCATCTCTCTAGAAACCGTATCGAATGCCGGCTCTGCCGCCGATATCAC
>CAYGUD010000511.1:0-860 GCA_964352865.1 uncultured Hyphomonas sp. | reverse complement strand
CCAGGGCACTATTGCCGTCGAAATATCCGACATTGGCAGAGAAAGCCATACGCTCATTCGATTGCAGCCAGGTCGATCCCGACAGCGCGTTGGCAATCGCGATACCGGCCGTGTTTTCGTCAATCTCATCATTGACGCGGAGCATATGATTGCTCAGGCCATCGACCCGAAAATCAAGGGTTTCGAAATTCGTATTGAGCGTTTCTATCTCTGCACTATTGGAGGCAATCCGAGCCTGATTTTCAGAGACTGTTCCCGACACGGTCGACAAGGTCGTGACCGTATCCGTGACCTGGTTTTCCAGTTCCAGGAAGCGCGCACCGTCGCCCGAAACGCCGGCTTGAATAAGCGCTATGTCAGCGGCGTTTACAGCGATATTGCCGGTATTTGTGGAAACCGCTGTGTTGACTGTGCCTATCTCGCTATTCAGTTGAGCGACATTCACAGCATCGGTATTGGCTGTTCCGGCGGCAACATTGGTGATTTGCCGCTCATTGCCGACACTGCCAACGGATACGGCATTCGCACGGTCGGCGATTGAGCTGGCACCGAGCGCCACTGAATTCGCCGCAGACGCATTAGCGCCTTCGCCAAAAGCGGATGAGGCTGTTGCGCTGGCCGTGGAATATTCACCAATCGCGGTTGATTGCGCGCCATGCGCCAAAGCCTGGATGCCATAAGCCGCTGAGTCCTGGCCCAGCGCTTCTGCGCCGCCGCCAACGGCAGTGGAGCCTTGAGCGAGGGCGCCATCACCAATCGCCACAGAGCGTTCGCTCAGTGCTGACGCATTAGGCCCAAGGGCGAGCGCATTGTCAGCAGGCGCATTGGCACCTGAACCGCCTTCGAGCGAGTTTGAACCG
>CAYGUD010000510.1:0-1723 GCA_964352865.1 uncultured Hyphomonas sp. | reverse complement strand
CATCTCTTCTGGGTGACGTTCGCTCAAACGCAAGAAATTGTCCGCGGATTGGGCGTATTTTTCGATCAGCTTTGCATCCGTATCGAGGCCAAGGTGGGTGGCAGTATTGTCGATATGCACGATCGGAAAAAGCTGCGCCACACGTAGGCCCCAGTCGACATCCTCCCAGCCCCAGCCCTGAAAACCCTGATCAAAGTCAACGGCCATAAGGACATCTCGGTGAACCAGAATATTTGAACTGAAAACATAACGTCCCGGCGCTTTGGCTCTGATTCCGGCAGCGACGCATTCGGAAGCTTGCGACTGGGCGGCATGCAACCGCGTCTGGGCCGTGGGATGGGCGTGGCGAAGACTGAATCCGCCAGCAATCAGGGCCGGGTCGGCTTGTGCATCCACCGCATCAAGATAGCGATAGAGAACGTCATCATCATCTCGTTGCATGTCTGCATCGAGGAACAGAATCCACTTTGTTTCAGCCAAGTTAAAAAGTCGGTTTCGGGCATGGCTGCGCCCGCAGTTTTTTGGGGCGCAGACCAAACGAGCAGGTCCGGGGAAGCGCATGATCTGCCGAGTCAATTGCCGCGTCAGCGACGGATCGAGCGAGCCATCATCGAAGATGAGTAATGTACATTGCTCAGCATGCTCCATGCGCATCAAACTGCATAACAGGGCGTCAGCGCTATCGCGCCAGGTCGGGACGCAAATACTCAGCCGAGCGTCGCCTGTCTTGCCATTGGAAATAACGTCCTCACCCTCGGGTGTACGCCCCGTTTGGAGGTGCGAGGTGACAGTTGAAGCAATCTCGTCCTGGGTAAGTGTGGCGACTACAGACATGTTCACCGCACTGTGGCTGCATCGCCGAACAGACGCGGGACGGTCATCAAAATAATGTACAAATCAAACCACAGGGACGAGCGATTGACATATTCCATGTCCAGACGCACCCGTTCGCGCACCAGGTCCTTGGTGTGGACAGGGCCGCGCGAGCCATTGATTTGCGCCCAGCCGGTGATCCCAGGCTTCACCCGGTGACGGTGTGCATAATCGCCAACAAGGCTCTGAACTTCCTGCTCTTCCGTGGTCATACCAACAGCATGTGGACGCGGACCCACGAGTGACATTTCGCCTTTGATCACATTGATCAATTGCGGCAGCTCATCAATCGAGGTTTGGCGAATGAAACGGCCAATGCGTGTGATGCGCGGATCATCTGCAACCGTCTGTTGGGTCATGTGCTCGGCGGCGTTGGGATCGTCTCGCATAGACCGAAACTTCCAGACATTGATGATTTGGTTGTTAAAGCCGTGACGCTTCTGGCGGAAGATTGCCGGACCATTGCTTTCCAGTTTGATGGCGACGGCCAGCAAGGCCAGTAAAGGGCTTAGCAGGATCAACATCCCGCTCGCCACCAACAAGTCAAAGATACGCTTTGACATGGCGCGGCGAGAATTATGCGGACGCCCGGAAACATAAGCCGCGGGCGAGTGTGCAATTTCAGCCAGGCTTTCGGTCTCAGGATCAAATCCTTCAAGATCGAGCAGCAGGACAACTCGTTGCGGCAGGATACGTAGCCGATCGATCATATCGCGGACTCGGTCGCGGGCGTCTGACGTAACTGTGACGACAATCCGGTCGATTTCTGGCAACCGGTCCCAGGCAAATAAATCGTCAAGTTGGCCCAGTATTGGCGCGCCAGCCAAATTTTTCGGTGCGCGTGTTAGCC
>CAYGUD010000509.1:0-1728 GCA_964352865.1 uncultured Hyphomonas sp. | reverse complement strand
GATGAGAAACTTGGCACTGATTGCAATCAGGCCCGCAGCGAGCCAGAACCAAAGTGAATTCGCCCGCAATAGAATCGACAGCGACAGCGTCGTAATCAGCGCGGACTTCCATTGAAAGCCTGCGACCCATCCGACAATCCCGGCTTCGAGATTTGAGGCGCGCCAATGACTGCCCTGACGCACCTGACGGTTTTCCTTGCGGGCATTGGCCCACACCGTTCCGGCGGCTTGGGCAAACATCGCGCCCAACAGAGCCGCGAAGAAAGCCTTTGGCCGTGCACCAAAATCGCTCGTGGTCAGAGACATGGCGAAAAGACCAGAAAGGGCCAGAATCTGCCAATGTCTGGCGTCCCGGTTTACGGCTTTGAATAGCCTCAAGCTCTGCGTCCTCACTCCCATGAGGTGAAATCAACACTCTAATTGCGGACGAAATAGGGCGCTGATTTTACAGATCCGCGACACACACGCCTATAGCGCTTTAAGACTTGTCCGCTTAGATGGCTCTTATGAGCGACCAAAACACTGTTTCCTTCGGTTTCGAATCCGTCACGCCCGACGAAAAAGTCGACCGCGTCAAAGGCGTCTTCCGATCCGTCGCGTCTAAATATGATGTGATGAATGATTTCATGTCCCTCGGCATTCATCGCTTGTGGAAGCATGACACAATGAACCGCGTGAACCCGCAGCCCGGCGAAACGCATCTCGATGTGGCAGGCGGGACAGGCGAACTGGCCCGGTCGTTTTTAAGCCTTGCCGATGCCGCCGGTAAACGCCGCGGCGATACACGCCAGGCAACCGCAATCGTCTGCGACATTAATGACGCGATGCTGGAAGCCGGCAAAGCGCGCGATGACAATGCCAAATGGGGCGACCGCTTGAACTGGATCTGCGCAGATGGCACGGCCTTGCCTTATGCTGATCGCAGTTTTGATGTTGTGACCATCAGTGTCGGGATCCGAAATTTCGCGGATCGCGTCGCCGGTCTGAAAGAATTTCGCCGCGTGCTGAAACCGGGCGGGCGCCTCGCGGTTCTGGAATTCTCGCAAATGACGGCGCCTCTGCTGCAAAAAGCCTATGACGCCTATAGTTTCGCCGTCATTCCAGAAATCGGCAAACGCGTCACGGGCGACCGGGACAGCTATCAATATCTGGTCGAGAGCATTCGCCAGTTCCCTGACCAGGAAACGTTCAAAGCGGAAATTGAATCCGCCGGGTTCTCGAATGTTTCGGTCACCAATTTCTCCGGCGGGATCGCCGCATTGCATTTCGGTTGGGCGATTTGATCGATGCTTAAAGCGCTGGCTGATTATGGACGATTATTGCGTGCAGGTACCGCTTTGGCGCGCCATGATGTCATTCTGCCCGGCGAATATCATGACCGGCTGCCCTTCCCGGCCAAGCTCGCGGGGAAGACGCTGCGCATTTTCGGCGGCGGCGCCAAAGGGCGTCAGGGTGAACGCCTGGCGACGGCGCTTGAGAAGCTCGGACCGGCTTATATCAAGCTCGGGCAATTCCTCGCCACACGGCCCGATGTGTTTGGTGTCGAAACCACGACCGACTTGTCACGCCTGAAAGACAAGATCCCGCCTTTCTCGATGAAGGCGGCGCAAAAAGCCCTGGTTGAAGAGTTTGGCGAGGCCGAAGCCGACCGACTGTTCCCCGAGCTCTCCGAGCCCATCGCCGCCGCATCTCTGGCGCAAGTGCATCGCCTGCAAACCGATGACGGGG
>CAYGUD010000508.1:1222-1735 GCA_964352865.1 uncultured Hyphomonas sp. | reverse complement strand
CTCCCGTCGCCATGTCGCGCACATAGAGATCGACTATCGCAATCGGACGACCCGCCCGCGGATAGCGCTGATTGAACACAGTCACGTCTACGGCCGCAATGTCGAAGCGGGGGATGATATCGACCGTGCTTTCATCGACTCTGGTGTAAGCTAAAAAGCGGTCATCCGGGCTCCACCAATAGCCGGAATAGCGGTCCATCTCTTCCTGGGCGACGAATTCGGCAACGCCGTAAGCAATTGCGTTGTCAGGGTCGCCGAGGGGTGTGAGCAAGCGCTCTTCGCCAGATCCAAGATCAATCGCATAGACAGCGCCATCCCGAACGAAACTGACATATTTACCGCCTGGCGAGACTTTCGCATCATACTCGAAGGCGTCTGTCTGCGTCAGCTGCCGCGCTTGCGGACCATTGCCTGACAGGGTCACCAGATGCAAGTCGCCGCCAAGCGGCACGAGAATCGTGCTGGCGGTGCCCCAGTCATAATCGACAATGCCTTTGCGTCCGGCAATTCGTT
>CAYGUD010000508.1:0-1212 GCA_964352865.1 uncultured Hyphomonas sp. | reverse complement strand
TCGACTTCGGTCGGTTCGAGAAGCTTTGAATCGACCAGCATGGATTGCGCGCCCGTTGCGACGTCAAATTGCCAGAGATCAAAGCGGTCGCCATCATCCTCGCGGGCTTTCAGGAATGTCACGCGCGTACCGTCAGGGCTATATTTTACGCCGCTCGGCGTCGGGCCAGACAGGCTTGGACTGGCGAACAGTCGTTCAATCGTGAGAGGGGTCTGGTCAACCATAGCGCTGGTGCTTTCTGGAGGCGTTTGAGCGAGGGTCGCCGCGCAGGCACTGAGCAGCAATGCGGCGGCGGGGAAAAAGAGTGTTTTCAACATGGCAGAGAGGGCTAACCCGCCGCGCCAGGTTTGTCAGCCCTCGACCCAGTATCTCGCGATCACATTGCTGTTGTGATGATTAAATGAATTGATTATTGTTCACGGTAACACTAGAAGAGCCCAATAGGAGAACATTATGTTGAAATGGATTCTGCGTATTCTTGCCGGACTATTGGTTGGGTTTGGATTGCTGTTCTGGTGGCTGCTGCTCAGTGGCTCAAACGCGGCAAAAACGGCACCAGGCCTATTCAATCTCGATGACTGGCGCGCCAAAGCGAGCGCGTCCTCCGACGCCCTCCCGACCTCGATCAAAATCATCGAAATCGGCCGCGATATGGCGCCGCCTTTCGCCGCACAAGCGGGCCGGTTCGGCGCTCCAATTGCCATGTCCTATAATGCCGTGGAGGTTACCTATCCAGACGGTGTTCTGATCATTGGCGGCGCGGTGGATCGCATGACAGCTGAGGGAATGACTCAATCGGCAGCCGATTGGCGGTACGATGACAACGCATATGCCGCGCTAACTGATGCGATGCTGCGGGCGGACCAGGTATTAATGACACATGAGCATCTCGATCACATCATGGCGATTGCCCGGCATCCGGATCCGGCGGCGCTGGCGCCGAACCTGGTGCTGAACAGACCGCAAATTGAAGCCTTGCCTTTCTTCGCTCAAGGCAACCTGGATCCGGCGCTCGCCAATCTGCAGTCTCGCCTTTCCGGATCGGTCGAAGCGATCGCACCGGGTGTTGTCGTGGTTCCGGCAGCGGGTCATACGCCGGGCAGTCAGAACGTTTTCATCACACTCCAGAATGGTCAGGAAATCTTGTTGATTGGAGACATTGTCTGGAATTTGGGCGCGATTGAAGCCCTCAAGAACCGGCCTGTTCTGACG
>CAYGUD010000507.1:0-1737 GCA_964352865.1 uncultured Hyphomonas sp. | reverse complement strand
TGGGCGTATTGGAGGGCTTCGCAGGCCTTCATCACGCTGTGGCAGCCGAAGAAGTTGCAAAAGCCCGCATGGCAGATGTTTTGGCCCCGCTTGAGAACCGGCTGTTTGCTGGATTACCCGGGCTGGGCGAGCCGCAAATCATCCCGGTGGATGGCGGCGTGTTCACAGTGACGGCGCGAGACGCGACCAATTGCTTTGATGTAAACACGCTGACGACAAGCGGGGATAATGGCCAGCTCGTCGGCGATGTCAGCGCTCAGCGCACCTATCAGGCCTTGCTGACCGCAGCGATTGAGCAGGGCTATGTGTCCGACATTTCCGGGCTCGCGGCATCTGTGACGGACTGGATGGATGCCAATTCTGTTCCAGCCAATGGCGGGGCTGAGGACTCCTATTATCTCAGCGAAGTGCCGTCTTACCGGACCTCTGGGCAGAAGCTTGCGACGATTGACGAACTGCGCGCCATTCGCGGCTACACGCCGGAAATTTTGCGGGCAATCGCGCCGCTGATCTGCGTGCTGCCGGAAGATATGAGCCTGCAGCGCCAGCAGCTCAACATCAATACTCTGACTGAGGCACAGGCGCCGCTTTTGCAGGCTGTGCTTGGCGATACTCTGTCTCTGGATGATGTCAAAGGCCTGATCCTGAGCCGGCCCCAGGGTGGCTGGCCAGATGTTGAAAGCCTGCTCGAAGATCCGGCTGTCAAACGCATTGATCCGTCAAGTATTGACCCGGATCGATTGGGCGTAGTGTCGAGTCTGGTGGAAGTTTCCGCCAATGTGTCTTATCGCGGACATGATATGACCATGCGTTATTTGTTTGAAGCGGTTCCGGGTCGACCGATCCGAACGCTTCGCCGGGAGAGAATAGGATAGTGGCACGCATTTACGCGCTTCTGCAGCCAGATGGCGATCTGTTGATCGCCCGCTCGCGTGGCAATGACTGGTCGATCAGTACCAGTCGCCAGGGCATTGAAGCGCGTGGCCGAAACCTGACAGTATTTCTCAACGGCCTCGATGTCCTCGGCCTGAGCGCTGTGATCCCAGCGCGCACAGAAAAAGAAGCTCGCCGCGCGGCCCCATTCGCAATTGAAGATGATATCGCTGAATCGGTAGAAGACAGCCATGTCGCATTGGCTGATGAGAATAAGGAAAACCCATCGGCGCCGCGGCAAATCAATGTTGTCTCATCCGCAGCCATGATCCAGCTTATTCAGTCGCTCTCCGAGCAGGGGTTTTACGAAGCCGAGCTGATCGCCGCACACAGCCTGCTGCCAGACGGCGACATCCTGTATGAAGCCCCAGGTCTCGTACTGGGCCGTCTGGGGGGTCGTAGTTTTACGCTTGATCCGTCGCTTGGCCGGGATGTGTTGATTGGCATCAGCAAAGACCATGCGGATGCTGAAGTGTTTGGCGCACAAGTGGCCCGTGCCCTTGGCCGAGAGGCGCAAGGCGCCGGTGCGACATCTCTGGAAGCCTTGCTGACCCAGCTGGCGACGTGGTCAGAGCAGGGCAGGCCGCATATTCGTTTGCGACAAGGAGCATTCGAAGCACGTCGGCACGTTGATATGGATGGCTTCGGACAATGGAAATTTGCTGGCATCCTCGCCGCTGTCGCCGCGATTTCGTGGTTCGGATCTGTCGCGCTTGAAACCCGCGCGATGACGACCCGCGCGGCCGCGCTTGAAACCCTGACCGAGGAATTTGCGCGCGTCGGATGGCCAGAACTGAACGGCGA
>CAYGUD010000506.1:1026-1742 GCA_964352865.1 uncultured Hyphomonas sp. | reverse complement strand
TCTGGCAGGAGGTTCCCAGATATGGCTTTTGATCCCGAAATTCGCGACGCTCTGATTGAACAAGTGCGCCGCTTTGTGCGTGAGCGCTGCGTCCCGGCTGAAGCCCAGGTTGCCGAAGAGGATCTCGTACCCGGCGAGATTGTTCAGGAAATGAAAGAGCTCGGCCTGTTTGGCTTGGCGGTGCCGGAAGCCTATGACGGGCTTGGACTGGATATGGAAACTGAGTGCCTGGTCGGGTTTGAACTTGGCTGGACGTCGCCAGCGTTTCGGTCTGTTGCGGGCACCAATATCGGGATCGGGTCTCAGGCATTGGTTTTGTTTGGAACAGAGCAGCAAAAAGAGAGCTATCTCCCGGGGATTGCGAGCGGCGATATCGTTACCAGTTTTGCCCTTACAGAGCCTGAAGCCGGGTCCGATGCGGCGGGCCTGAAGACAAAAGCAACCAAGGATGGCGACAGCTATATCCTGAATGGCGGCAAGCGCTATATCACCAATGCCAATGTCGCTGACTTGTTTACAGTGATGGCCAGGACCAATCCGGATGAGCCAGGCGGAAAAGGTGTCTCCGCCTTCATCGTCTCGCGCGACACACCGGGCCTCAGCATCGGTAAGCCAGAAAAGAAAATGGGCCAGCAAGGCGCGCATATTTGCGACGTTAATTTCGATAATGCCCGCGTACCGGCTGAGATGATGATTGCCGGTGAAGGTGAAGGCTT
>CAYGUD010000506.1:0-1016 GCA_964352865.1 uncultured Hyphomonas sp. | reverse complement strand
GATGAGCGTGGTCGACAAGGGCCGGTTGCACATTTCCTCTGTCTGCACTGGCATGATGGACCGTCTGATCAGCGAGATGGTCAATTATGCCATGGAGCGCGAACAGTTCGGTAAGCCAATCATGCAGCACCAATTGATCCAGGCCATGATCGCCGACAGTCAGGCCGAAGCCTATGCGGCGCGCTGCATGATTCTCGACGCGGCCAAGAAACGTGATGCAGGGGAGACCGTGACGATGCTGGCATCGTGCTGCAAGATGTTTGCCTCCGAAGCTGTTGGCCGCGTCGCGGATCGCGCCGTGCAAGTGTTTGGCGGTGCTGGTTATGTTGCTGACTATGGCGTCGAGCGGTTTTTCCGCGACGCTCGCATTTTTCGCCTCTATGAAGGCACCACACAGATCCAACAGATTATTATCGCCCGCGAACTCAGCCGCGCCGCGAAGCGAGGAGAGATTTAAATGGCCGATACTGAACACGAGCTGGCGCCGGAAGATGTCGGTTTGAACCGCGAGCGTCTCGACTTTATCCCGGATTATTTCGACAAGGCCTATGTCGCGGACGGCAAACTGCCCTGCATGGCGACCATGGTGTCGCGCAATGGCCAGATTGTGCATGAAGCTTATCGCGGAAACACGCAGCTTGAAGCCGGGTCGCCGATTGGACCGGACACGATTTTCCGCATCTATTCGATGACCAAGCCGATCACGTCCGTCGCCGCGATGATGTTGCACGATGAAGGTGTAATCCGGCTGGATCATGAAATCTCACGCTACATTCCTGAATTCGCGGATGTCGAAGTCTGGGATGGCGGCGATCTTAAAACCTATAAGACGCGCAAACCTGATCGTCCGATGACGGTTCGCGACGCATTTACGCACACGACGGGCGTCACTTATGGCTTCCTGTTCCAGCACGAAGTTGATGCCCTGTATCGCGGCGCCAAGATTGGCAATCTCGGTGAAGGCGATGGCGAGACGTTGGGTGAGATGTGTGCCCGGATCGCCAAACTGCCATTGG
>CAYGUD010000505.1:0-1743 GCA_964352865.1 uncultured Hyphomonas sp. | reverse complement strand
GCTGCACAATTCGCAGCGGGTTCTCCTGGCGCTTGTCGAGGCGGGAAACAGCCGCGAAGAAGGCTACAGAATGGTTCAGCGCAATGCGATGAAGACCTGGGCCGGCGAAGGCGACTTTCTGGATCATTTGAAAGCCGACGCGGATGTAACCGCTAAACTCTCGAATGAGAAACTCGATAGCCTGTTTGATGACGCCTATCATTTCCAGCGCGTCGATTACATCTTCAAGCGCGTGTTTGGACGCAGTTCATAACGCCTCTGTGATCTCTGCTTGGTTCGAGACTGTGCTAATCAGGCGATGCGAGGAGACGGAATGATGCGCTATTTATTTGCCGTAATGGCATTGATCCTGGTCCCTGTTTCGACCGCCAGCGCTGAACCCGTGCTGAAAGTGATCAATTTCACCGCCGATTGGTGTCCGAATTGCCAGATTCTCAATCCCCGGCTTGATGAAGCCATTGGGGCGTTTGAAGATGGCTCAATCGAGCGTGTCGATCTTGATGTCACGCGTATGCGACGCGGGGCCTCCCCGATCGAGCGCGCAGACGTGCAAACGCAAATGCTCAAGCTCGCAGATACGCATCAAGCTGCATATCTGTGGGATTGGTATGGCGGGATCACCGGGATCGCAGTTGCTATTGCCGCCGATAATGGCGAACCGATTACTTGTTTCATGCGCCCCATGAAAGCTGATGAAATCGAGGAGCGGCTGAACCTCGCCAGAATTCTGGCCGAAAATGGCAAGCCCGGAACGCGTAAACCCAATGGGCCAGATTGCCCTGTACTGAAATAATCACAGCCTACTTTCTGGTAAGGTTTGCTTAAGCTCTTCGCCTTCACCCTGCCTCAATCTCTGTTCACTAAACGAGACTGAAGTCTTGCGCGAAAGGTGAGCGGTCGTGAAAGCTTCAAACGGAAAACCGGGCCTCAAAAAGCGGGCTCGCAAACCAGCTGCGCCGACGTCGCAGGGAGCATCTATGGGACTCTTTCGCGGTCGCCCCATCCTCAAATGGGGCTTGATTTCGAGCTTCGTACTGACCCTTGTCGGGCTGCTCGCGGTATGGCTCTACTGGCAAAGCTTGTATCGCGGTATGCCCGCATTGCCGGAAACGGCTGAACTGTGGGCGGCCAATCGTGAGCCCGCCATCGAATATGTCGACCGAACCGGCAAGACGATTGCGATTCGCGGCCCTCGCTATGGCCGAGCGGTTACACTTGATGAGCTGCCCCCGCACGTCGCGCGCGCCTTTATCGCAGCAGAAGACAAGCGGTTTTACGAACATGATGGCGCCGATACCCAAGCCATGGCCCGCGCCGCCTGGGCGAATGTGATTTCCGGCAAAACAGTGTCCGGCGCTTCTACGATCACACAGCAATTGGTCAAAAACCTGGTCCTGTCGCCTGAGCAGACGATGAAACGAAAAGTCCAGGAAGTGCGCCTGGCACGGCAATTGGAAGAGAAGCTCTCGAAGAGCGAGATCCTCGAACTGTATCTCAACCGGGTGTATTTTGGGTCAGGCTTTTACGGCCTCGGCGCCGCGTCACGCTTCTATTTTGGCAAAGATCCGAAAGATCTGACCCTGGCCGAGGCCAGCTTGCTGGCAACGCTGCCGAAAGCGCCGTCGAGGCTGGCGCTGGATGACAATATGGCCGGTGACCGCCAAAGACAGGCTTATGTTCTGGCAGAGATGCAGCAGGCCGGGTAAATCACTGCGGAAAGCGCTCAAATAGCCCTCGCCTCAA
>CAYGUD010000504.1:0-1746 GCA_964352865.1 uncultured Hyphomonas sp. | reverse complement strand
GTTCAGACAACCACTTATCCGGAGCGTGAGAATCCGGTCCTTCTCGTGGCGGTATCAGATCGCACCCTGTCGCTCGCCGGTGTTGATCGTCTGCGAACCATCCTTCTGATTGCGATGCTGGCTCTGGCCAGCGGGACGCTTCTGGCGATGGTGCTTGGCCTGCGTTACGCGCTGCGGCCATTGGATCGCATTCAATCTGATATTACGGAGATCAGAGAAGGGCGCCAGGCAGGCCTTGCCAGTGACTATCCGGCGGAAGTCCAGCCGCTGAGTGAGGAACTCAACAAGCTGCTCGATCATAATCGCGCTGTTGTCTCCCGGGCGCGGACGCATGTCGGTAATCTCGCGCATGCCTTGAAGACGCCGATTGCGGTTCTGCGCAATGAAGCGACAGGCGATTCGCAGCTCGACAATGTCGTGCGGCGACAAACCGAAACCATGCACGCGAATGTCGACCATTACTTACGCCGGGCGCAGGCAGCGGCGCGCGCAGAAGCGCTGGGGGTTCGAACCCAGGTTCAGGCGGCAACGGACAGAATTGCCCGGGTCATGAACAAATTATTCGCGGCTGATGGCAAATCTCTAGCTCTCGAGATCCCTGCCGACTTGTTTGTCAGGACCGAGCAACAGGACCTCGAAGAAATCCTCGGCAACCTGCTCGACAATGCCTGCAAATGGGCGCGTGCGCTCGTTCGGATCCATGCGCGACAGGACGATGATGGCATGGTGGCGATCTATATTGATGATGATGGGCCCGGTCTGTCGCCGGATGAGCGCGAAGATGCGGTAAAACGCGGCGTTCGTCTGGATGAAACGGCGCCGGGGACGGGTCTGGGGCTATCGATTGTGGCGGATATTGCCGGTATGAATGGTGGAAGTCTTGAACTCGATGAGGCTCCGCTCGGTGGATTACGGGCGATTGTCCGCTTGCGCCGGGCCTGAGCAACGTGCCGCAGGGCGGTATCGCGCGCAACAGAGTATGAGGGCAGGATGAGAGCTCGAACCAAACGTCTTTATGCTGTCGGCGCTGCTGCCGTCCTGGTCATTGCCGCGGTCGCCCTGGCGTCAACCGCACTGAGCCGGCACGCGGACCTATTCTACACGCCGGAACTTCTGGTCGAGCGCGGCATGCCCGACGCCGGACAACGCGTCCGTATTGGCGGGTTCGTTGAAATCGGCTCGCGCCAGAACGGCGAGGGCGCTGAAATTCTGTTCACGATAGAAGACGGATCAGGCGAAACCGTGCGCGTTTCATATACCGGCCTGGTCCCGGATCTGTTTCGCGAAGGCGAGGGCGTTGTCGCAACTGGCCGGTTCGAAGCCGGGTCAACTGTCTTCATCGCCGAAGAAATCCTCGCCAAGCATGATGAGAATTATCAGCCCCGCGAGCTTGAGGGCTTGTCACCGACCGAAACCGCCACCTGATCACGAGAATGAGATCGGCTGTTGATTGGCAGCTGAAACCTCAGCACCCTATCTATCCGTCCAATAGATCGAGGTGAGTGATGCAAAGCCAACGCGTTGAATTTTCGAATGCTCAAGGGGAAAAACTCTCAGGAGTGCTCGAAATTCCTGAAACCACCCCGGCAGCCTGGGCCGTTTTCGCTCATTGTTTCACATGCTCGAAGAAAAGCCTGGCGGCGAGCCGTGTTGCACGCGGCCTGGCGGAGCGCGGCATTGGCGTGTTGCGGTTCGATTTTACCGGGCTCGGCGACTCAGATGGCGAGTTTGCCAATAGCGGCTTCT
>CAYGUD010000503.1:1329-1757 GCA_964352865.1 uncultured Hyphomonas sp. | reverse complement strand
GTTCTTGGCGGCAGTCGCGTTCGGTTTTTACCTGCGCCGCCTGCTTGTTCCGATTAAATCAGTACAGGTGGCATCATGAAGCGCGGCACAATATTTACAATCGGCGGTCTCTTTGTCGCTTTGGCAATTGGAGCGGGCAGCACATATTGGGCGATGGCTGGCGGTGGCCATGGAATGATGGCGGGCATGCACGGGCATGGCGCCGACGGTTCAGGCCATGACGAAGTCAACATGCCTGGCCTTCAGGGCGAGAACGCATCTGAACGTGAAAGCGAAGAGCTTGCGGTGATGTTCCGCAACTTCGACACCATAACGCGGACAGTCGAAAATCTACCCGATGGCATCCGCACAGTGACAAAGTCGAGCGATCCGGATGTCATGGCAGCTCTTATCAGTCATTCGGTCGGCATGATCGGTCGCGTCGAAAC
>CAYGUD010000503.1:0-1319 GCA_964352865.1 uncultured Hyphomonas sp. | reverse complement strand
GCCGACACTCGATATCTTCTTTCTACGTGGAGAAGAGATCGAGACCATCATTGACGTCAATGACAACCAAGGTCTGGTTATTGTCCAGACTTCAGAGAATCCGGAACTTGTCAAAGCTCTGCAAATACATGCCGCTGAAGTGACTGATATGGCCGATCGCGGAATGGCCGCTGTGCACGACATGATGATGCAAAACGGCCGCTCTCATTGACGAACGAAGAAATTACTCAGGAGTTGAAACGATGACAACTTATCCCGTCAACATGGAAGTTGAGCCGGAAGTTCAGGCCTTCTTCGACAAGGCGACCAACACCATCAGCTATATCGTGAAGGATCCGACCTCCAACGCTTGTGCGATGATCGATACGGTGATGGACATTGATTACGCAGCTGGACGCATCACCTATGACCACGCCGACGCCATGATTGCGCGCGTGCAGGAGATGGGTTGCAAGCTGGAATGGATCATAGAAACACACGTCCACGCCGACCATTTGAGCGCGGCCCCCTATATCCAAGGTAAACTGGGTGGCAAGATCGGTATTGGCTACAAGATCATGGTCGTGCAGGACACCTTCGGGAAGGTCTTCAACGAAGGGACAGAATTCCAGCGTGATGGCAGCCAGTTCGATGCGCTTTTTGAAGATGGTGACACCTACCAGATCGGTAACATGCAGGGTTTTGCGATATACACACCGGGTCATACCCCGGCCTGCATGGTGCATGTCATCGGCAACGCGGCCTTCACAGGCGACACCTTGTTCATGCCTGACGGTGGCTCGGCCCGCTGCGACTTCCCTGGGGGCAGCGCTGAAGAGCTATATGAAAGCATTATGAAAGTACTTGCCCTGCCAGACGAAATGCGCCTGTTCATGTGCCACGACTACGGCCCCAACGGTCGAGACATCGCTTGGGAAACCACGGTAGCCGACGAGAAACAACACAACATTCACGTGGGCGGAAACAAGACGAAAGAAGACTTCATCAAGTTTCGCACAGAGCGCGACGCGCAACTAGCAATGCCCAAACTGATTATCCCGTCGCTTCAGGTGAATATGCGCGCAGGCGAAGTGCCAAAGGATGAAGATGGCAATCCAATGCTCAAAGTGCCGGTAAACGGTCTTTAGAAGGAACAAGATCATGGAACTCAAGAAAATCACAGAAAAGACGGTCGTTAGCGCGCAAATCCTGCCCGCCGATATGAAAGCAATCAAGGCCGCCGGCATTCGCGCGATCATCTGCAATCGCCCCGATGGAGAAGGGGCGGACCAGCCCTCCTTTGAAGAAATCAAAAAGGCAGCAAAAAAGATCGGAATCGA
>CAYGUD010000502.1:0-1766 GCA_964352865.1 uncultured Hyphomonas sp. | reverse complement strand
CACAAGAGGTTTTACCGGGATCGTCTTCTATCTCGGAACGCGAAAACTCAGCTTTGGCGACAATTGTTTCGCAATTCCGGTCAGCGGGCTATGGTCGGATATCCGCACTTAGAGTTCTTCAGGCACATCTTCCCCTGACACAATTACCTTGCGATCAATGTCCAAGGCTTCGCGCAACGCTTCCAGCGCGGTTTGTGGCAGCGTCCCGTCCTCGACTTGGACACCGCGTTCTAGCGCCGGACCTGCCCAATACCGCAAATGTGCAAACAGCTTATGCCTGCCTCGCGGCTTAATCTTTATGTCGTGCACGCCAGAACCAAATCGGCGCCCCATCGGTCCGCCAATCGGATCGCCGAAAAGACCCATCAATGTTTCAAAATAGATATTGGTCCACCGCGTAACCGCGAACATCGACGAATGCCGCAAGAGATAAATTGTGCGCTTTTGACCACCGGCAATCGTGTATTTGCGTTGGAACCCGATACGTTTGGTCTGAGGGTCAACGCTTGGCGGGCATGCCGGGAGCTCTCCATCCTGGATGGATTGATGAAACAGGGTGTCAGAATCAGACATCAAGACGTCGGCATGAGTCAACGGGCTGCCCATCGTCACGAAATCGGTTATGCGCCAGCGATTACCCATCTCAATTTGCTCAAGCCACAAATCCCGTTGAAGTGCTCGCGCACGCTTACCGTCACGCTGAGCCGAATATCGCGACATCTGTTTTTGTACTTTTTGGCGGGGAGCGGCGACCGGCGTGTGATGTTCGTGCATGCGATACCAAAGATGCTGCAAGATATCGTAGCCAATAACAGTGCCGAGGCTGTGGCTACAAACAATAATGCGGTCGTAATTTCGATCAGATTTATGCAAGCGCTCCAGAAAGGTAACGCCAAGTTCGCGTACTTTGTTTCGCGCTTCGACATTTCGAGGATTAGCATCGAGGTAGCGCGCGGCGTCGCTTATCGTCCCAAGCATGAACGCATTCGCTGCGTACATAATCACCCCGTAAACAGCACCAACGAGCGGTAGCGCCGCGATCAGATACACCCACCGATCAGCCGCGTAAGTCTGCCAGGCCCAATATCCACCGCCCACAAGAACAATCAGCAGTAGCCACAGCAAAACAGAAACAAGCTGAAAGCGCCTCGGTAGTTCAGGTAGTGGTCGAAACAAAAGACGCTTGACCCAAGCCAGAAATGTCGACGGGTTAGATTGTTCAAACAGATGAGCCCAATACAGCTCATAAACATCAGTCACCGGCCGGGTGCGCGTACTCGGCAACGTAAACCGGTGATGTTCAAACCCTTCGGAAATGCTATCGGGCTTGCTCCATCCAACACCCTTCGACTCTGTTTGTTCAACTTTTGGGATTGCTTCAGCAAAAGAACGCAACGTTTCCATCGGGCGTTGTTCTCCAATGCCATGAATGATCACGACAGCTTGCCTTTTGATCGGATGTTGCATGAACTCCCCCAAATTTTCAGCGCCTAAACCATAGACAGAATCTGCGCGTGTAAAGTTACTCACAAATACAACTCGCAACCCTATCTCAATGATAGGAGAGGAAGCTCCGGCTTGGAAGGAAAATCCGGGCGATTTACTTCTCCTCTCTTTGACCATCCCGGTTTTCACGAGGTTTCTGACTATTAAAAATCGAGCGCTGTTGGATGCTTGTTCCTGTTGATTTCAATCACAGGAACAGACGAAAATGACCGCTTCTTCCCTTCACGCGCAGACAGATGCACGGCGGCACGCGATGTTGC
>CAYGUD010000501.1:0-1771 GCA_964352865.1 uncultured Hyphomonas sp. | reverse complement strand
CAAACCTGATGCTGGCGCACGGCATGGCCGACGATAATGTCACCTTCGACAATACCACGCGCCTGATGGCAGAGTTGCAACAACGCGGGATTGTGTTCGATCTGATGACCTATCCCGGCCAGCGCCACGGTATTCGCGGCGAAGCTTTGGGCACGCATTTGATGAAAACCCGGATGGCCTTTCTGGACCGGCATTTGAAGTAAGCTTTCAGCGCCGCTCGTCCCCGCAGGCGGGGATCTGTTGCGGCCAGTGCGGATTTGTAAATAGAAAGCCCCCGCCTGCGCGGGAATGAGCGAGTTTAAATGTGATCAAACCCTGGAAGATACTTGAAAGCAAACAGACGTTTCGCGATCAATATCTCGGTGTACGCACAGATCGTTGCGTGCGCGAGGATGGCCATATTGTGCCGACTTATCATGTCATTGAGCAAACGCCCTGGGTGACGGTCATTCCAGTGACAGATGCTGGCAATATCGTGTTGGTGAAAGAATACCGCCACGCCGCACAAGTCATCCTGACCAGCCTGCCAGGCGGCGTGTCCGACCCCGGCGAATCAGACTGGCAAGCTGTGGCGGCGCGCGAACTGGCAGAAGAAACTGGCTATCAGGCCAGAGCCCTGCATTTGGTCGGCGATTGTTATCCTAATCCAGCAACGCAGAACAACCGGCTCTATTACTATCTCGCGCTTGGATGCACGCCGAGCGTCAAACAAAAGCTTGACCCAAACGAGGAAATCGAAGTCCTGGAAATGCCATATGCCGACTTTCTGGCTTATGAGGGCATGGCGGCCCAGCATGCCTTGCATGCCGCAGGACTTTTCTACACGGAACGCTATTTCACCAAGCACCCGGAGCTTCGCCCTGTCGCGTCGTGAGGCTTGCCTTTAGGCACCGGGATGAGGCTAATGGCGCCCAAAAGCTGAGGAGGACATTTCATGCCAGCGTTCCAACCGACGGCAGATCAGTTTCGCGCCTTTCGTGACGACCCGTATGATGGCCCGGTCAGCCAGGTCAATTTGCTCAAGTTTCGCGTCAAAGCAGAATATGCCGAAACCGATCCGGAATATGGCGAGGACTGCTCAGGGGAAGCCGCCTATTTGCGTTACTCCGAAGCTTTTTCAGCCGCCGCAGCAGAGGTGGGAGGCACGACAAGCTTACTCGCCACGACAGAGCGTTATTTTATCGGTGGCGGCAATTGGGACGGCGTCCTCGTGAACACATTCCCCAGTCGGCGGGCCTTTATCAAAACCCTTAATCATCCAAACTATAAAGAGATGTCCCGCCACCGCGATGCCGGTCTGCTTTGTCAGGAATTGATTGTCACGCGGCCGCTTTGGCTGCATGGCGAAAAGCAATAAACCTTAGAGGTCTGTTCCAATGAAACGTCTATTGATCATTCTGGCGGGTTTGGCCGCCCTTCTCGCAGTCGCCTATTTTGGTCTGATCTGGATGATCACCAAGCCTGCGGCGCCACTTGAGGAAGGCCCTGTTTTCACGTTGGCACAAGGCCAGATCCAGGCCGGGATTGACCGCGACGACGATGAAATCCTGCAAATCAATGGCATCCCCTTCGCCGGCGATGCTGGCGGCGAAATGCGTTGGCGCCCTCCAACAGCGCCGGCCTCTTGGGACGGCGTGCGAGACGGCCGCGAATTTGGCGCCGAGTGCGTGCAATCGCGCGCCGGCAGCAGCGAATTCCTGAGCGACTTGCTGAACGGCATGGGCCTGAACGCCGTGCAACGCCATCTTGCATCAGTTGCGTTGGAAAGCGG
>CAYGUD010000500.1:0-1775 GCA_964352865.1 uncultured Hyphomonas sp. | reverse complement strand
CCGCCAGGCCGGCAAGAGCAGAAAGCGCGAGTGCAGTTTTAATCATTTTCATCGGTCGGCGCTCCTATCCGAGGCGTTGTGTCCATTGTTCAACCTGTTCAGCGACGCGCACTGGCGAGGTTCCACCATAACTTTGCCTGCTCATCGCTGAGGCTTCAACAGTCAGCACTGAAAATACGTCATTTGTTAGTCTCGGTTCGACGGTTTGCATCTGCTCGAGGCTGAGCTCTGGCAAATCGCAGCCCTTTTCTTCGGCCATGGCGACGAGCGCGCCAGTCACGTGGTGGGCATCCCGGAATGGCATTTTCAGCTCTCTCACCAACCAATCTGCAAGATCGGTTGCGGTTGAGAAGCCTTTTGCTGCGGCGGAACGCATATTGTCGCGATTGAATGTGATCGTTTCCATCATGCCCGTCATTGAAGCCGCGCAGAGGCTGAACGTGTCAAACGCCCCAAACGTCAACTGTTTATCATCTTGCAAATCCTTGGCATAGGCCAGCGGCAGTGCTTTGACAGCGCCTTGCAATGAAGTGAATTGACCGGTGATCAGGCTGGCTTTGGCGCGGACCAGTTCTGCGGCGTCAGGATTACGCTTTTGCGGCATGATTGACGAGCCGGTCGACCAGGCGTCTGACAGTTTGGCAAACGCAAATTGCGCACTGGTCCAGAGCACGATCTCTTCTGCCAGGCGAGACATATGCGTTGCAGAAATCGACAGCGCAGACAGCGCTTCCAACGCAAAGTCACGGGCTGAGACCGCATCCAGAGAATTGGCCATTGGACGATAGAAGCCGAGCGCTTCGGCTGTGGCATCGCGGTCGATTGGGAATCCGGTTCCTGCCAGCGCTGCGGCGCCGAGCGGGCTCTCATTCAGGCGCCGCGCGCAATCATCCAGCCTTGAGCGATCCCGCTCTATCATTTCGACATAAGCCAGCATGTGATGGCCGAGCGTGACAGGCTGCGCTGTCTGCAAATGGGTAAAGCCGGGCATCACCGCGTCGGTGTGATCGCCAGCAACTTTTACCAGCGCACGTTGCAATGCTTTCAGGCTTCGGCGCGCTTCGGTCAGGGCGCCGCGCGTCCACAGGCGAAAATCAGTCACGACCTGGTCATTACGAGACCGCGCCGTGTGCATACGTCCAGCCGGTTCGCCAATCAGCTCTTTGAGCCGCGCTTCGACATTCATGTGAATGTCTTCAAGTTCCACCCGGAACGGGAAGGTGCCTGCTTCGACTTCGGCAACTATTTTATCGAGGCCGTCTTGAATGGCGGCATTGTCTTCATCGGAGATGATTTCTTGCTCGGCCAGCATATCGGCATGGGCGCGCGAGCCAGCTATGTCTTCGCGAACCATGCGTTTGTCGACATCAATCGAGGCGTTGATGGATTGCATAATGTCGCTTGGCTGTGCGGCGAAGCGTCCACCCCACATCTTCTGGCCTTTTGAGCTATCAGTCGCCATATCGCTGTCTCGTCCTTAATCGCTTTGGAGGGCCAACCGCCCATGGATCGTTTGTTGCGCATCGCCATCCCAACTCTGTTTGCTGGAATCGCTCTGGCGCTGCTTTACGCCGTCTTTAGCGCCAGTTCAAAGGGAAGTAACCGCGACCCAGTGGCAAAGTTGGCAATTGGCGCGCTTGCGAAGCTCGATACCAGCGATAAAGGCGCGCCAGCGGCGACGGCGCCCTTTGTCGATGCTAATGGCGCGGAAGTGACGTTCCAGGACTTTCAAGGACAAGCTGTCCTGGTCAATTTCTGGGCAACCTGGTGTGCGC
>CAYGUD010000499.1:0-1779 GCA_964352865.1 uncultured Hyphomonas sp. | reverse complement strand
ATCCAGCGCACCGCGGAAAATGTAGGGAAAACCCAGAACATTATTCACCTGGTTCGGATAGTCAGACCGACCCGTGGCGATAATCGCATCACCGCGAACGGCTTTAATCTCTTCCGGGGTAATTTCCGGATCCGGGTTGGCCATGGCGAAGATGATCGGGTTCTTGGCCATGGATTTGACCATGTCCTGAGTCACAGCGCCTTTGACAGAGAGACCGAGGAAACAATCTGCCCCCTCCATGGCTTCGGTCAAAGTGCGTTTCTTGGTCTTTACAGTGAAAGCAGATTTGAATTGATCCATCTTCTCGGTCCGGCCTTCGAAGAGCACTCCGCGGCTGTCACACATCAAGATGTTTTCGCCTTTGACGCCCAAATGGCGGATCAAACCGGCGACGGAGAGACCAGCTGCGCCAGCACCTGACACTGCGACTTTCAGATCTTCAAGGCGTCGTCCGGTAATCGCACAGGCATTGATAATGCCTGCCGCTGCAATAATCGCGGTACCGTGCTGGTCATCATGGAAAACCGGAATATCCAGCTCGTCGCGCAAACGCTGTTCTATAATGAAAGCTTCGGGTGAGGCGATATCCTCGAGATTAATGCCGCCCCAAGTCGCGCCGATGTTGCGCACAACGGTGCAGAATTCGTCGATTTCCTTGGTTTGAACTTCGACATCGAAACTATCAATGTCGGCGAAGCGCTTGAACAGGACGGATTTGCCTTCCATCACGGGTTTAGACGCCATGGCGCCAAGATCACCGAGGCCAAGAATCGCGGTTCCATTCGAAATGACCGCGACAGTATTGCCTTTCGAGGTATAATCATAAGCCAGGTCTTCGTCGCGGCCGATGGCCTCAACGGGCACAGCCACGCCGGGGCTATAGGCCAGAGACAGATCCCGCTGGGTCTGCATCGGCTTGGTCGGCATCATCGATATTTTGCCGGGCGTCGGATGCGAGTGAAAGTCGAGCGCTTCCTGATCGGTGAAGCTGGGACGCTTGGTGGTCATGTTCAATTCGCCTTTCACGGCTTTTTTAAATTTGTGCAGCCTCATAAGCGTGTCCGCAAGGGGGGACAACCACCGCGCATTGCTTTATTCGAAACTCACATTGAAGGATTCGCATAATCGTGCCTGACACTGCTCGCCCTGTTAAAAAGCCAAAGGCGCCAACGCCGTTCATGGCGCAGTACCTTGCGATAAAGGCGCAGCACGCGAATGCGCTGCTTTTTTTCCGCATGGGCGACTTTTACGAACTGTTCTTTGAGGACGCGGTGCGGGCGGCTGAAATCCTCGATATCACTTTAACGTCAAGAGGCGAGCATGACGGCGAACCGATCCCGATGGCGGGCGTACCGTATCATGCCGCCGAGGGATATCTGGCGCGGCTGATCAAAGCGGGCGAACGCGTCGCCGTGTGCGAGCAGACCGAAACGCCTGCCGAAGCCAAGAAACGCGGCTCGAAATCCATCGTCAATCGCGAAATCGTTCGCATCGTCACGCCCGGCACAATTACCGAAGAGAGCCTTCTTCCCGCACGCCAGAGCCAGGCGCTGATCGCAGTGGCCTTCTCATCAGCCGGGACAGAAGCCGCTTTTGCGGCGTGCGATGTGTCAACCGGGCAGTTCGAGATCCGCGAGTTTGCGCCAGAAACCCTGGCTGAAACGCTCGGGGCGCTGCCGATCAAGGAATTGCTGCTCACCGAGCGCGATGCAGACCGCCCTTTGGTGAGAAACGCTGAGGAGGCATTACGCCCCCCTGTCACTTATCGCCCAAACAGTA
>CAYGUD010000498.1:0-1788 GCA_964352865.1 uncultured Hyphomonas sp. | reverse complement strand
GCGCAGGTGGATGGATTAAGAACCCGCACCGAACCTGGCAAGATGTCGATCCGAGTTTGCCCGATATGCGAATTCTGGTCTCCGGACCGCCACCAACATCAGGCACGCGCGACGCATTTGCAGAAATTGCGATGGAACGGGGCGCGCTGTCTTTCCCACAACTTCAAGCCCTCCGAGAGACGAATCCAGAAGCTTTCGTCGCGCGCGCACACGAAGTTCGCAATGACGGGGCATGGATCGATAGCGGAGAAAATGACAGCTCCATCATCAATACACTCTTACGCAATGAAGATTCTGTCGGCGTCCTCGGCTATTCATTTCTCGAGCAAAATCTCGACCGCATTAAAGCTGCTCGAGTTGGCGATGTCGCGCCGACATTTGAGACCATTACGAGCGGCGACTATGGTGTCTCACGCAGCATGTATTTCTATGTCAAAACCGAGAACGGCATGTTCGTGCCAGGACTGGTGGATTACGTGACTGAGTTCACGCAAGAAGATGCCTGGGGACCAGATGGATACTTGGCCGACAAGGGCTTAATACCCCTATTGGCTGATGAACGCACCGCCGTTCGCAATCATGCGCTGGCCGTGCTTACAGGGTCGAAAAGTCTACTTCCGTCAGAGAATGACCCGTCAATTCTACAAACCGGCGCAGATCTGCCTGACTGATCGCGGTGGTCGCAGTGTTCACCAAAGGATGAAAATTAACTGTGTTGAAGCCCATCAATGCGGCGTCTGCGATGAATCGAACTCTATTGTGTTTATCATTCATCAAACCAAAGGCTGTCACTGAACCGGGTACCACACCAAGACACTCTGACATCAGGTCTGCGCTCGCAAAAGACAGGCGACGTGTACCGATAAGCTTGTGCAACTGATTCAGGCGAAGCTGGCTTTCCGCCCAGGCCGAAACCAGAACGAGTGTGCCGTCCTTGTCTTTCATGAATAGGTTCTTGCTGTGCCCGCCAGGCATTGATGCCTTCAGAGCGCGACCTTCTTCGACTGTAAAGGTCGCGGCGTGCTCGACGGTCGAATGCGCAATGTCATGCGCGTCGAGAAAAGCAAACAGATCAGTTGGGCTTGCAGGCATAGCAGCCTTGAGGCAGGTATTCATTTGACGGTCAAGCCTGACACAAAGGAACCGAGATGCAGCTCGAATGCTACAAAATCCATGATGTTGCCCCGGAAATCGTCCCCGGACGAAGTAATCGCGACTGGATGGATGCGTTCCCGGATCGTCAGCCTTATCGCTGCCTGCCCTTATCCATGGCCAACTCAACGGGGTGGGAGATTCTCTGCCCGATTGATCTGAAAATCATATGGAATGGCGGCCCGGGGAAGAATGACATCTCGCTCAAAACGCGCGGCGACCCACGCGCTATTGCGTCTTTTGCGGACAGTCATTTCCAGCGTGGTATTGTCACGTTTCATACTGGCCACCTATTCCGCACACCGCCGGGTTGGGGTCTGATGACCATGGGCGCGCCTAACTTTTTCAAGGATGGGATCGCGCCGCTTACGGGCCTTGTCGAAACGGACTGGTTGCCTTTTCCGTTTACAATGAATTGGCAAATGACCCGTCCCGGTGAAGTTATTTTCGAAAAGGGTGAGCCGTTTTGTTTCATCGTTCCGATCGAACATGGCAAACTGGAAGAAATTGAACCTGAAAGAAAGCTCCTCAGCAGCAATCCTGAGCTGGAGAAGGATTTTCACGGCTGGGCTGAAAGTCGCGGTGAGTTCAACAAACGGCTTGTGTCGGGTGACAAGGATGCCGTCGAAGCAGGAT
>CAYGUD010000497.1:0-1791 GCA_964352865.1 uncultured Hyphomonas sp. | reverse complement strand
GATTCAATGATTGCGCCATCGCCTTGGCCAACATCGACAAAGAAGGTTTTCAATACAGGCGTTCTGCGAACGTCGTCCTTATGCACCCAGCCGGATTTTCCTTTTCCTAGAGAATCGACTTTGATCCAATCGTCATCCCTGTCGACCACTTCAAGGATTGAGCCCATCAGAACATGGTTGACCTTCTTTGAAGAAGACATGGGTTTGGATCGAAGGATTGTTTCTGGCTGATTTCCGAATACGAATTCTGGCATCTTGGCCCCCACCAATTTTTCAATGTTCAGCCACCCTATTTGGACCACTCGGTTTATTCAACCTTGTCTGGAAATGGTGCGCCAGCGAGCCACAAAAAAACACTTTATGGAAAGGGTGTTCCCTCATCCAGAAAAGAAAGTTTCAGGCATTCCGTGGAGACTCTAGTGGACAATCAGTGAAATTCATAATAGACAAATCGTGATATTTTTAACGGGCAATTGGTGAAAACCATAACGGACACTTGGTGATACCCCCATCGCGAGGCGCTATGACAGACAAAGACATTTCTCGCCACCTAACCCCGGTGTTGGCAGAAAGCCTAACCACGTCGCGCGTTGTCAACCTAATCGGTCCCCGGCAGGTCGGCAAAACGACGCTCGTCCGCGACCTCTACGGCAAAGGGAGTTACCTCACGCTAGATGATGCGGGCGTACTTGCCGCCGTAGAGGCCGACCCTTCAGGCCAACTGACAAGTCTTATGGCAGATGTGAAGGATGGACCGCTCATCATCGACGAGGCGCAGCGCTCAACAGAACTCGCGTTGGCCATCAAAGCGATCGTCGACAAGGACCGGAAAAAAGGGCAATTCCTGATCACCGGGTCATCGAACGTGTTCGCCAATATGAAAGTCGCAGATTCACTCGCGGGGCGTATGGTTACCGAGAAACTATGGCCGCTGACAGCTGCCGAAATCAAAAACGCTCTACCAAACCGGTTACTCGATTGGGCACTCAACAAATCGCCTTCCCTCAAACGCATTATGCCGCCAGAAGAACTCACGCGTGATGACTACATCACCCTGATTTTGCAAGGCGGGTTTCCTGAACCTCGCGAACTTGCGGAGCGCCAGCGACAAACACTTTACCGGAACTATATCAACTCGATTGTAGATCGGGATGTCGCCGACCTCCTCAGAGTGCGGAAGACAGACAAGCTACGACTACTAATTGATCAGATGGCCGCACGAACCGGTCAGGAAATCAACGTGTCCGAGCTTTCGGGTGTGGTCGGCATCAAACGAGAAACCGTTGATACCTATCTCGATGTACTGGAACGATTGTCACTACTACTTAAGCTGGGCGCTTGGACGTCTGGGGAGAGCCGCAGGGAAGTCAAACAGCCGAAATACCATTTCGTCGACACCGGCATGAACTGCGCCCTCAGACGGTTCAAAGCAAACTCTTTCGACGCCAACAGCGCTAACGCCTCCCAGCTTGGCGGACTGCTAGAAAGCTACATCTTCAATGAATTGCTACGTGCGCTTCCTCATCTCGACAATGAATTTCGCCTCTACCATTGGCGCAGCGCCGACCACCGTGAGATCGACATCATCGCCGATGCCGGCGCGCATCTCGTTGGCATCGAAGTAAAGAGCGCCGCTACTGTCAGCACAGATGACTTCAAACATCTAAAATGGTTTGCCGCTCAGGGACCGGGGCGCACCAGAGATTTTACGGGAATCGTCTTCTATCTCGGAACGCAAAAACTCAGCTTTGGCGACAATTGTTTCGCAATTCCGGTCAGCGGGCTATGGTC
>CAYGUD010000496.1:0-1806 GCA_964352865.1 uncultured Hyphomonas sp. | reverse complement strand
GGCTATTACACATCACTTCTGTCGAGCGTGGTTGGCCCGACCGGGCATGTTTACGGTATCGGCCCGGAACGACTGTTTGAGGTCTTTGCAAATGCCCGCAATACGTTCCCGGAATATGCCGCCAAAAAAAATCCTCGCGCCAATGTCAGCTATTCCACGGCCAGACTGGACGAGGTCATTCTGCCCGAAGGAGTGGATCAGATTTGGATGGTTTTGTACTATCACGACACGTATTGGACCGGCGAGAATCGCACTGAGATGAACAAGCGTTTCTATGACGCTTTGCGACCAGGCGGCGTGTATTACGTCATCGACCATGTTGGCCCAGCTGACGCGGACGGCGACATCACGAAATCGCTGCATCGCCTGGATACTAGATCCGCCTTGGCTGAAATCCAGGCTGCCGGGTTCAGCTTGAAAGCTGAATCAGTCATTTTGCGCAATTCGGACGATCCACGCGATCTCTCCGTCTTTGACGAAACTTGGCGCGGCCGCACCGACCGTGTGGTCTGGAAATTCGTTAAGCCGCGATAATCACCGCAAAAAAAGCCCCGGCACGATGGCCGGGGCGAAAAGATGGTGTCACGGCTCGCCGAGCACACCCGCGGAGAGGTCAACCCCTCCACCTTTGTCAACGAGGTCCGGCGGGATCGGGATGGGCGCGATCACGAACGGGTTCTCGCCGTCAACTGTGATTTCCTGACTGACGGGTTGCCCGGAAATTGTGGTTCGAAGCGTATAAGTTCCGGGGTCGACACTCTCGAATCCGTATTGGCCAAAGGATGCTGAGTGGATGTTCAAGACCTCGCCGCCATCCTTTGGCACCAGACTGACCCATTGTCCTTCGAGGCGTTGTTCACCGCGATCGACTTCGCCATTCGCATTGTCATCAATGAAAATCGCCCCTCGCACTTGCCCGGACAAGATTAGCGGAATTTCCACATCCGTGCGGCGACCGCTGCCAACAGTGACCCGCGGCTGCGCACTTTCCGGCACCAGATAGCCAAGTGGCAGGCTTTGCCGACTTACCGTAACGGCATATAGGCCCTGGCGAACATTTTGAACTGTGAAATAGCCCTCATTTGTGGTGTTCAGACCAAGCCGGGTCCCGATCAACATTACGCGAACCCCCGGCACACCTGGCTCATTATCCTGACGGACGCCGTCACGGTTTCGATCGAGGAATACGCGGCCATTCAGGACCCCACGTCCATCATCCGGCAGGCGGCTGGCACGAGGCGGATTGAACGTCATGGTCCCTCGCAAACCAATTGAAAGATCCGTTCGACCTTCAAAATCATCTGTATAAATCGCGGTGATCTGAGCATTCTTTGCAATCCGATAGCGCGCCTCGATCGACCCAAGGAATCTCGTCGTCTCAGCAGCTTCCTGCTCAGCCGCAAAACTGGAAAAGGCCGAAAAGCGGGCTTGCATATCGAACTTTGAACCAAACATCCGCCCTGAATTGGCGACAGCAGACGCTCCAGCGTTCAGTTTCGTGTCTTCACCGTCCCAGTTCAGCGTCACGTTCGGAGCAATTTGAACTGAAGCGCCATTCTTGAATTGACGTCGCAACGGGTTCATTTGCGCCGTGGCGACAAATTGCTGAACCGCGTCCTGAGTATCAGACGCCGCGTGACTGTAAGAGGCGGTGACGGTGCCGCGATCAAAACGCTGCATAGCTCTGACTCGGAACGACGTGTTCGTCCCATCACGAGCGTCGCCCGCTTCCTGCGTGCGCTGTAGAACAGCCGAAACAGTCGGTCCCGATTCACCGATTTGCGTGTTCACGGCCGTGCTGAGCGT
>CAYGUD010000495.1:0-1806 GCA_964352865.1 uncultured Hyphomonas sp. | reverse complement strand
CGCAAATTGGCGGCCACCAAACTGACCAGCATTTGACGGATTGAGCGGCAGCAATCGGTCGCGGGCCCGTGTCGATCCGCCTGAGATGCCATTATACTGGCTGAGGAGGGGCCCCCGAATGTTGGCAAAACTATCATATGAGCCCTGATCGTACGGCAAAATGGTATCGTAATTGTCGAGGCCACCGAGAAGGAAAACGCAAACCAGCGCTTTGTATCCGCCAGTATTCGCGGCGCGAGCTTTGAACGCCGAAAGCGATCCGCCTATCCCTGCAAGAGAGGCTGCGCTCAAGGCGCTGGCGCCGGTAAGAAATGCTCTGCGTGTGGTACTCATACTCATATCTCCTAGCGCTGAACCAGATAATCAGGCGCCGTCATCATCATCAAAACCGCCATTTTGACGCGCAGGTCTGCGCCATCATAATTCGGGTCATTCGCGTCGGTGAGCGGGATCTGTTCGATAAAGCCCGTAATTTGCGTTCGCGTCTCAGGACTGGTCAGACCGTAACTGATGATCAGGTCGAGATGATTGATCAGTGCGGTCGGGTCGTTTGCGAGCGCGAGTTCATCCGAATAGTTCGGTAGAAAACTGTTCGCGGCGGAACCATTTTCTTGTTCAGCCGCGAGGCCGAAAATGAAATAGGTCATGTAGTTCGAATACCCGGACAGTGTATTGGCGTTGACCAATTGCAATTCAGGCATGGTCAGACCCACAGATCCTGTCTCAGTGCCCGGTGCGACATAACCAGGACGGTAGAAATTAAACACTGAGGGAGATTTGTAGGGGGCTTGCGCCAAGGCGCTGCCATCGCTTGTGTTCCAAAGCGGGAATGTGTCGACGGGTGTGATCGAATTGGCGTCAAATGTCCGTGCCCAATGCGTAAACCGCAAGATTGGCTCACGCACTTTTCCGAATTGTGCGTTGTTGCGATTGTTCGGGTCGACAGCGTCGGCATCGAAAAGGATCGCTGCAACGGTTGCGGATAGATCACCGCGACGTCCGTCGCCAACCACAGACCCATTGGGGAGCGTGTATGACCCGTTTGCGAACGCCGTCGCGACACGCTGAACATAATCTGGCTCAGGATTACTGGTTACCAGACGCTGGATGAGCTGCCGCGAAATAAACGGCGCAGTGTTGGGATGATTGACCAAGGTATCGAGGGCAATATCAATGCTTTGCTCGGGTCCGGTTCCTGCTGGAATAGTGGTGCCGAGAAATGTTTTCGCCTCTTCCGAATGCCATTCCGGGTAGGCCACCATGGGCGAGTAAGTCGCATCATCCGGGAGCGTCGGGAAGTCAAAGAAGAACCGGCCGCCTTTGAAGCTGAGGCCTGTAAACACTTTCGCCAGTTCCGTAACATCCTGGTTTGAATAGGTCTCAACCGGTTGTCCGTTTTGCACAACCAGGTCGCCGTTCAATTGCAGATCTACCAGTCCGATGGAAAACAGCTGCATGATCTCACGCGCATAATTCTCGTCCGGCATTTGCGCGGTGTCGGGATTGGCCTTGGTGTTCTGGAAGTAAGTCAGGTAATCGCCCATCGCGGGTGAATACGTGACGTCCTCGAGCAAGTCGCGATAGTTTCCGAAAGCATTGCTGACCAATATGTCTTGATAATGAGCAACGGTCTCCGGAACCTCAAACAGGGCTTCTGGTTCACGACCTGAAATGACCAGAATCTGCGACAAGGCGAAGGCCATGCGCTGACGCAATTGATCATCGGCTTCAATCGCATTGATCCAGAACGAGAATGTCGGGATCTGTTTGACTTCGCAATTGATGCCGCCATCGGCGGAACAGGAA
>CAYGUD010000494.1:0-1842 GCA_964352865.1 uncultured Hyphomonas sp. | reverse complement strand
AAGCGGTGCAAACTTCAGTGGTCAGCGTAAATCCAGGCGGTACGGGCAAACCGAGGCTGGCCATTTCAGCGAGATTTGCGCCTTTGCCGCCCAGCAGGTTTTTCAATGCTGCGCTACCATCGGAGCTTCCCCCGCCGAACGAGTAAACCCATTTTGTCCCGACGTTTGCGCCATCACCCATTATGCTCTCCGTCCGCATTCGCGTTGTTTCATGCCCGCCATTTGCATGAATCTAGATGCAAGCCAAGCGCCATGGTTAGCGCCCGGAATCAAGTTGAAATTTCGTCTGATTGCGCTGTCACGAAGAATTCTTGCCGCAAATTGGGGCAATCCCTGTTCGATTGGCAAATAATTGTTGCTGCACCGCAACATGAGTGACCCAAAACTGGACGGTCATCTGAGGTTCAGGCGCGTTCTCGCAAGACTGTGAGACAATTTGTGATGACACAGATCGCGACGCCTCCCAGAATCAGGGCAAATGTCACGATATAAATAAGGGCCGGGCAAAATGACAAAGATCAAATTTCGCGACTTGCTATCATTAGACGCCTTGGCGGTGTTGAGCGCCGTGGTGCTCTGCGTGATCCTGGTGTCGGATCCGAATTTGCTCGGGTAGGTCCTCTACCCCTCAATCTTTGAAAAGTCGGCAACGGTGCCGATTGCTTCGCGCATCTGGTTGAGCAATTTGAGGCGATTTTCGCGCACGGCGTTGTCATCGGCATTGACCATCACGCTGTCATCACCATCGAAGAAATCATCAACTGGCGCCCGCAGGCTGGCCAAGGCCGACATTGCCGCCGCGAAGTCTTCTTTTTCAAGCGCGGCTTTTGACGCGGCTGAGCTTTTGCTGATCGCTTTGAACAAGGCCGTCTCGGCTTTCGCGGTGAGCAGGGTTTCATCCACCGCGCCGTCAAAGCGGGTTTTGTCTTTTTTCTCTTCTGCGCGAAGGATGTTCGCAGCGCGTTTATAGCCCGCGAGCAGATTGGTGCCGTCTTCGCTGCCGAGAAACGCGGCCAGCGCTTCGACGCGTTTGACGATCAGCACCAGATCATCCTCACCAAGCGCGAATACGGCATCGATCAGGTCATGCCGTTGGCCCTGGTCGCGAAGATATTGCTTCAGGCGATCGGCGAAGAAGGCGAGGAGGTCCACATCGCGAGCTAACGAACTCGGCAGCTTGGAGGATTCCGAAGTAATTCTTGAGTAAGCGTGATCGAGAACGGTGTCGCTAAAGTTTAGCCATTTGTACAAGACTGCACCAAATGTGGGGGGCAGATCCGATTTCTCTCCGGTCCTGGTAACGGGCTGTTCAGACTTCATATAACCCATAATCGTATTGCCTTCGGTCGCGGAAATGATCGAGGCTTCAAGAATATCCAATTCTGCTTCGGCAAGCTTCAATGCAGCCATGTTGAGAGTTGAAAGAACGTTCAGCCTGACCCCATTCTCCAAGACAATCCGCACAACCCCCAGCGCCGCACGTCGCAACGCGAACGGATCTTTCGATCCCGTTGGCTTCTCATCAATCGCCCAGAACCCGACGAGCGTGTCGAGCTTGTCCGCCAGGGCGACAGCTATGCTGACTGGTTCCGACGGTACAGCATCTGACGGCCCTTGCGGCTTGTAATGATCGCGAATGGCGTCGGCGACAGCGCGAATATCCCCTTCGCTCATCCCCTCTGCCCAATTTGTCATCCCGGAAGATGCGTCAGCATCTGTCCGGGACCCAGAGTCTTTCTGGGCCCCGGATCGCTTCGCGTCCGGGGTGACAGGATTTAGTTTTTCCAGAGCATAATAGCGCCCCATCACGCCTTGCAGCTCCGGAAACTCATAAACCATTTC
>CAYGUD010000493.1:684-1851 GCA_964352865.1 uncultured Hyphomonas sp. | reverse complement strand
CGGTTTTCCAGCAAGCATAGCGAACGGGCGTTCTGTGTCTGGCCCTGTCGTCCGCCCTGTGTGGATTTCGTAACCGCGCAGGGCAATGCCGGACCGGGCGCAAGTGCCAGCCACTTGGGCGATCGTCTTCCCCGCCACCATTTCGGTATCGACTTTGAGCAATCCCAGGCCAGTCACGCTGCCTGAGGGGCCGTCTAGGCCGTCCGGATCAGATATCGTCTGTCCGAGCATTTGATAACCGCCGCAAATCCCTAGCACGCGCCCACCGCTTCGAGCGTGGGCAATAATGTCATGCTCCCATCCTTGTGCTCTTAAAAAGGCAAGATCTCCGATCGTCGATTTCGTCCCGAACAAAATGATCAGATCTGCGTCGCGGGGCAGGGCTTGGCCTGGCGGCACCCACTGAAAATCAATGCCGGGTTCCAGGCGGAGTGGGTCGGCATCATCGAAATTGGCAATCCTCGACAGCATAGGCGCCGCAATTTTGATGCTGCCTGAGCGCGATGGTGCAGGCTGGTGCAAAGTTACCGCGTCTTCCGCGGGCAGTTCAGCTGTCGCAGAAATCCAAGGCACGACGCCAAAACACGTCCAACCGGTCCGCGTTTCAATGAACCGAACGCCATCATCAAACAGACTGAGGTCACCGCGAAACTTGTTGATGACAAAGCCTTTGATCATCGCTGCATCTTTTGCCGAGATGACATTTTGTGTTCCGACCAGGCTGGCGATCACGCCGCCTTTATCAATGTCACCGATCAGGCAGACGGGAACATCAGCGCGCCGCGCAAAGCCCATATTAGCGATATCGCGGTTGCGGAGATTGACTTCGGCAGGGCTGCCGGCGCCTTCGACCAGCACCATATCGTACGCCGTTCGAAGCCGTTCGAAGCTTTCCAATACAGCGTCCATGAGCTTATCGCGATTGGCCATATAGTCCGCAGCTTGTATTGTGCTTCGTGCTTTGCCGTGAACGATGACTTGCGCTGCGCGGTCTGTCTCTGGCTTTAGAAGGACCGGGTTCATATCAATGGTGGGCAAGATGCCAGCCGCGCGCGCTTGCAGCTCCTGTGCCCGTCCAATTTCGCCACCATCTGGACAAGCGGCGGCATTGTTAGACATGTTTTGAGGTTTGAATGGGGCGACGCTGACACCGCGGCGTTTGGCAAT
>CAYGUD010000493.1:0-674 GCA_964352865.1 uncultured Hyphomonas sp. | reverse complement strand
GCATGAGGGCCTTACCGGTCAAAGCGCGCCGTCCATCACCACGCGCCTGCCATCAACTTTGGCTTGGACGTTGTACACCTCCGCCAGGCGCTCTTCCGTGAGGGTGTCCTCAACCGGCCCGTCAGCGACGATCTTGCCGTCTTTCATCCAGATCAAACGCGTCGCATATCGCGCCGCCAGTTCGATATCGTGCAGCACGAGCAAAGCGCCTCCACCGGCATCGACATAGGCCTTGATCAGATCGAGGATCCTGAACTGATGACGCGGATCGAGCGAGGCAGTCGGCTCATCTGCAATTAAGAGCGGGCATTCTGATGCAAAGGCGCGGGCGCAATGCACGCGCGCGAGTTCGCCGCCAGATAGTGTGTCCGCGCCCCGGTGTTCGAGGTGGAGCAGGTCACAGGACGCAAGCGCGCTGGACACAGCGACATCATCTTCGCTGCTCAACTTGCCCATCGCGGCGCCATGACTGAAGCGACCAAGCGCAACGATATCGCGGACGCGATTGGGCCAGGCCAAAGGTCTGATTTGGGGCAAATATGCAATCTCTCGTGCCCGCTGAGACGGGGTCAACGCCGCCAGCGATTGTCCGCCGAGCAGTGCTGTTCCCGCCGCCGGGCGATCGAGATTGAGGGCGCCCCGGATCAGGCTCGTCTTGCCTGCACCATTAGGGC
>CAYGUD010000492.1:0-1854 GCA_964352865.1 uncultured Hyphomonas sp. | reverse complement strand
CAAGTGTTCGCACTCGCAATCGCCATGCTCGCTGCCAGCATGTTGCTCGTCGTGGTTCATCCAGGGCGTGAAAACAAAAACTGACTTCATCAGATTATTAACAACTTGGCGGCAAACTCTACCAGAAGTATATCTGGAGTCTGCCAATGGCCGAGCCCATTCCGTTTGAGACAGCCGCGCCTGAGAGCGGTCAGGCGCGCAAGATTCTGCTGCGCCGTCTCATCGACTATATCGCGCTCCCCGGGTCTCAAGTCGCCCCGCAGGACCGTTCCATGGGCGGTGACATTCTGCTCGATATGCTGTTGCACGCGAGTGATCAGGATCGGACGCTATGCGCGACACGCCTGGCTGGATTGAGCGAAGCGCCGCGACGGGTGTTACGCTTTCTGGCTCAATGTGATCTTGAAATCGCCCGCCCGCTGCTTGAAACCAGCGAGGCATTTGATAGTTCAGACCTGCTGCAGATTATCGATCAGGTGTCGACTCAGCATCGGTTGTTGATCGCAGGACGAAAAAAAGTGCCGATTGCGGTCTGTGACGAACTTTCCCGCCGCGCAGAATTGACCGTGGTTCAGAAGTTATTGAGCAATAAAGGCGCGCAATTCTCGGAAACCGCCATGGACTTCCTTGTCGGACGGTCCCGCAAGGAAGATGGGCTCGTCGAGCTGCTAATCCGTCGTTTGGAGTTAAAGCCGGCTCAGGCGATGGCGATGTTCTGGTGGGCCGATCGTGAGACAAGGCGGACAATTCTGCAACGCCACGCTGCTGACCGCGCCGAGATGGTCGGCATGTGCGCAGACGTCTTTGCGATCGCGGCCAAAGAAGGCTGGTCGGATCCGGTCGCGCGCAAGACTTTGCAGTTGATTGAACGCCGTCAACGCAATCGCGGCGCGATCGAAAAGAGCCCTTATGATAGCCTTGAGGCTGCTGTAGAGGCGGCGGCAAATACGGGCATGACGCCGGAATTGGTGCAGGAGATCGGCTATCTTGCGGGCATTAAGCCTGTCACCAGCGCGAAAATACTGAGCGATCTGAGCGGTGAAGGTATCGCTGTTCTCTGCAAAGCGACGGGATTGAAAAAGCCAACTCTGGAAAATTTCTGGCGCGCCCTGAAACGTCCTTTGTCCGACGAAGCGGGCGTTGCACACCCGACTTACGAACATTTGTTGCAAACCTACGATTTGCTAAGCGTCGCCAAAGCCCAGACTACGCTGCGGTACTGGAACTGGTCCCTGTCATCAGCGTTTTCACCCGGTTCGAGTGCGCGATCAGAGGCGATGAATGAAGAAGCGAATGATGAGTCTGCTTTTTCGACCTCACGCCGTACAGCCAGCCTGGTTTTCGGGAAGTAAGCAATTTTTCGCACATTCCGGTTCGGTTTTGACTGGCCAAACTGGCCTGACAGTTCTAATTGCGCCATTGGGAAGATGAGAAATTGGAGCAATCGGGCGCGTGGGCTACTTTCTTGGACTGATTGTTGTTTTGATCGCATTGTGGACCGGTCTGTCAGGTGATTACACTTTGACTAAGCCGATCATCGCGTCGCTCGGGGCTGTTTCAATTTTGCTTTCTGCGGTTCTCGCATACCGGTTTGATATTCTCGACCGGGAAGGTTCGCCTTATGCGCGTTTGTTGCCATTAATTACCTATTGGACCTGGTTAGTTGTCGAGATTTTCAAAGCCAACTGGGTTGTGATCAAAGCCTGCCTGCGGTCCACCCTCGACATTAATCCGGCATTGGTGAAAGTGAAAACACGCTGCGAAAGCGATCTGGCTCGGACGGTTTTTGCAAACTCGATCACGCTGACCCCGGGAACCGTGAGTGTGGAAGTCGAAGGCAGCAAAATCCTCGTC
>CAYGUD010000491.1:0-1873 GCA_964352865.1 uncultured Hyphomonas sp. | reverse complement strand
GTGATCTCGACGTTCGTGACGGGGGTTTAGTCCCTCCGCTCATCCCCGCGCAGGCGGGGACCGCTTTCGAGACTCCCGGACGTTCCGCACAAGATCCCCGCCTGCGCGGGGATGAGCGGGTGGGTGAGGAAATATGAGATCAGAGCAAGACATCGGCCAAATCACGCCAGTCGGGATTCATAGCCTCGATTATCCTGATCTTCCACGCTCGATTCCACTTTTTCATTCGTCGCTCACGCGTAAACGCAGATTCTCGTGATGGATGAGGTTCAAACCAGACAAGCCGTTCAAGATTGTAGCGATCCGAAAATGTACCTTTGATGATATGCTCACGATGCTGCCAGGCCCGTTTATTGATATCATCAGTCATGCCAATATAGAGCGTGCCATGCGGTTTGTTGGTGACAATGTAGACGTAAAACTGTGTGTCCATACTCCGCTCATCCCCGCGCAGGCGGGGACCTCTTGCTGACGACACGCAGTTTTGTTTATCTCAACTCGAGAGCAACACTCTTCGGAACGGCACCAGTCTAACCGGCCGCTTTCAGCGCCTGATCCAGGTCCGCCATCAGATCATCCGCGTCTTCGATCCCAATCGACAGACGCACTGAATTTGGTGCGGCACCCGCGGCAATTTTCTGCTCATCCGTCAGCTGGCGGTGCGTCGTCGAGGCCGGGTGAATGACCAGCGACCGCGCATCGCCCAGATTCGCAACATGGCTGAACAGGTCCAGGCCATTGACGAATTTCACGCATGACTCATAGCCGCCCTTCAGCTGAACGGTGAACAAAGCCCCAGCGCCTTTCGGGCAGAGTTTTTGGGCCCGCGCCTTGTACGGCGAGCTGTCCAGACCTGCATACGTCACGCTGGATACCGCTGGATGACTTTCCAGCCAGTTCGCAATCTTTTCTGCATTGGCGACATGGCGGTCCATGCGCAGCGACAGAGTTTCGATCCCCATCAGCGTGTAATGTGCGCCTTGCGGGTTCATGGTCATGCCGAGATCACGCAGGCCAATTGCAATCGAATGGAACGTGTAAGCAGCCGCCCCGAACGTCTCATGAAATTTCAGGCCGTGATAGGCGGGCTCAGGCTCGGTAAGCGCCGGGAACTTGCCAGATGCCGTCCAGTCAAACGTGCCTGAATCGACCACTGCACCGCCCGTGACCGTGCCATTGCCCGTCAGATATTTGGTCAGAGAATGCGTCACGAGTGTCGCGCCATACTGGATCGGATTACAAAGGTAGGGCGTCGCCGTCGTGTTATCGACAATGAGTGGGATTTGCGCCGCTTGGGCGATTTTGGCGATGGCTTCGAGATCGGTGACATAGCCGCCCGGATTGGCGATGGTTTCACAGAAGATCGCACGGGTGTCATCGTTCACCGCCGCTTTGACAGCATCGAGATCATCAAAATCGACAAATGTCGCGCCCCAGCCAAAGCGCTTAATCGTATGCGTGAACTGAGTCACTGAGCCGCCATAGAGTCGCGTAGAGACGACGACATTGCGGCCGGGCTCCATCAACGGGAAGAGCGACATGAGCTGCGCTGCGTGCCCGGAAGAACAACAAATCCCCCCGGCGCCGCCTTCGAGCTGCACGATACGATCCGCCAGCGCGCCAACCGTCGGATTGGTCAGGCGCGAATAAATATTGCCAACTTCCTGGAGGTTGAACAAAGCCGCGGCATGATCCGCGTCGCGGAAGACATAAGCCGTGGTTTGATAGATCGGAACCTGACGCGCGCCCGTTGTCGGATCCGGCGCAGCGCCAGCGTGAATTTGTCGTGTTTCAAAGCCGAGTGTTTTGTCGCTCATTGTGGCGCACCTCCCAATCATCTTGGAGGGTGGTAGACCACGCAAGCACAGGGCTC
>CAYGUD010000490.1:0-1876 GCA_964352865.1 uncultured Hyphomonas sp. | reverse complement strand
ACGCCTGCGAACGCAGGGGTCCAGGGACGGACTTCACCAATATTCTCAGTGGCACGTTCGTGCCATGGACCCCAGCTTGCGCTCGCGTCGGCGGGGAATGGGTGCGCCTGGAGCCGGGCTAGGCCTCACCTTCGGCGCGGCAGGTGTCCGCCAATTCCCCACATGTCGCGACCAGGCGCGCGATGTCCTGATCCCGCGACAAACGATGGTCGCCATCCTTGATCAAACTGAAGACCACATCCTTGCTGGCCAGCGCGTCGAGCAGCCTGAACGCATGCGCCCAAGGTACGTCCGGGTCCTGCTGCCCTTGCAGGATGCGGATCGGACACGTCAAATCAATCGTCTCATCCAGCAAGGCCCATTGCTGACCATCTTCAATCAGATCGCGCGTAATCGGATAAGGATCGCCATAATCCGACGGCCGAAGGGTTCTGCCCTGCTCCATGATCTCGGCTTGCTGCTGGGGCGTAAATTCTGGCCACATCAGCTTTTGCGTGAAGTCTGGCGCCGGCGCGATCAAGACCAATCCAGCGACACGGGTCTTGAGTGCCAGAGCCGCCAGAAGCGCCATCCAGCCGCCCATGCTCGACCCGACCAGAATGAGATTGCCAGATGTAAGCCCTTCAATCGCCGCCAAGGCATCTTCGCGCCAGGCAGACACCGTGCCATCCTCAAACGCGCCATCAGAGGCGCCATGACCGGAATAATCAAATGCCAGAAACCCATGCCCCTGCTGTTTCGCCCAGGCTTCGAGCACTGTCACTTTGGTGCCGGTCATGTCCGATTTGAACCCGGACAGCCAGACATAAGTCAGCTCGTTAAGCGGCGCAGCATAGCGATAGGCCAAGCGGCGACCTTGCGGCGAAACGAAATCCTGATGCGACATGATCCATCTCCTTCGGGCTTTCTTCTGCAACTGGTTGGACCGGGTTGCAACTTGTCCATTTCAATACCGGCTCAAATCGGCCAAACTCCCGCGATGAGCGAATCTTCCTGGCCAGACCTTTCCGGTAAAACCATCTTGCAAGTCATCCCCGACTTGTCGGCAGGCGGGGCCGAGCGTACGACGGTCGAAATGGCCGAGGCGATCACGCAGGCCGGGGGCCGCGCGCTTGTGGTCAGCGAAGGCGGCCGACTGGAAGCCAATTTGCGCCTCGCCGGCGGCGAACTGATTGCCATGGATGTTGCCAGCAAGAACCCGATCACCGTTCGCGGCAATGCCAAACGTCTGGAAGCTTTGATCCGGGAAGAGCAGGTCGATCTCATCCATGCCCGGTCACGGGCGCCCGCCTGGAGCGCGTATGAAGCGGCACAGCGCGCGGGGATCGCTTTCGTCACGACGTATCATGGTGCCTATTCCGGCGAATCGGGTCTGAAGAAGCGCTATAATTCCGTGATGGCTAAAGGCGATCTTGTGATCGCCAATTCAGAATGGACGGCGGCGCATGTGATTCAGGTGCATGAGACCCCGGCGGAGAAAATTGTCACGATTCCGCGCGGCGTCGACTTCGCAGCTTTTGACCCTGACAAAGTGACACCTGAACGCATCGACGCGATCCGAACGGCCTGGGGGATCGCGCCAGATGACACCCGTGTGCGCCTCGTCTTGCCCGGGCGACTGACCAGTTGGAAAGGCCAAGGTCTGGCGATAGAAGCGCTCGGCGCTCTCGATTCAGGCGAACGCGCCAACTTGCACCTCATCTTGCCAGGCGACGCGCAAGGCCGTGACCGCTATGTGCGCGAACTGGAGGACGCGATCATCGCGCACCAACTTGGCGGCACGGTCTCTATTGTCGGACATACGGATGACATGCCCGCAGCTTATGCGCTGTCTGATATTGTTGTCGCGCCTTCAACGCGCCCGGAAGCCTTTGGC
>CAYGUD010000489.1:0-1897 GCA_964352865.1 uncultured Hyphomonas sp. | reverse complement strand
AAAGCCGTCATGGGCGCCGCTGCAGCTTAGTCACATTCAAAACCAATCAAGAAGGCGAGCCACTTGGCTCGCCTTTTTCGTTTGCAGTTTTCCTGCGCACGCGCCCTTGCATCTTGATTTGTCTACCAACTAGACATGGAGGTTACAGGCTGTTTCGATGGTCCAGCAAAGATTGAACAACATTAAAGGGGGCGTTCATCGTGGAATTTCTTAAATCAATATTGGAGCCGGTCGGCTTAGACAGTCACGCGGATAGTGTTCTGGCGGGAGGGACAAATGTCTTGCTCGCGCTGCTGATTCTGATTCTCGGATTCTGGATCGCAGGCCGGGTTGGCGCGGTGGTACGCGGAATTGGCAAGCAGCACGAAAAACTGGACAACACGCTGTTCAATTTCCTCGGCAGTCTGGCGCGGTACATTGTTCTCGCTTTTGTCATCATTGCTGTACTTAACCGCTTTGGCGTTGAAACCACTTCGATTGTTGCGCTGCTTGGTGCCGCTGGTCTGGCCGTGGGTCTGGCTTTGCAAGGCGCGATGTCGAACCTCGCCGCCGGGGTCATGCTGATGATTTTCCGGCCTTACAAAGTCGGCGACTTCATCGATGCTGCAGGTAATTTCGGCAATGTTGAAGAAATTTCGCTGTTTACCACTGTGCTACGAACCTTCGATCACCAACAGATCATTATTCCGAATGGCAAGATCTGGGGCGAACAGATCGTCAATCACAGCCACCACGAAGTTCGCGGCGTCGAGCTTACTTTCGGCGTCTCTTACGACTCCGATATCGATAAAACCCGCGACGTGATCACCAAAGTCTTCAAAGACCATCCGCTAATCCTCGACGATCCGGAGCCGGTTGTGGTTGTATCGACCTTGAATGACAGTTCCGTCGATTTTGCTGTTCGCCCATTTGTCAAAGGTGAGCACTGGTTCGATGTCCGCTTCACTTTGCCGGAACTGGTCAAGAAGGCGCTCGATGAGGCTGGAATTGAAATTCCATTCCCACACCAGAAAGTCATTCTCTTCAAAGGTGACGAGTGATTGATTAAAAATGCCGCGGGATGGCGTTTGAGCTGTCCCGCGGCATGCGCGTAGCGGATGCCTGGAATTCCAAGCACCTCCGCGTACGTCCCCCGCCTTGGCGGTTAAAGCGTATTCCCAATCAAAAGACTGTGACAGACATCACGTTTTGGCGATTTATCTGGCGTTCAGATTGCATATGTTAATCAGGTGTGAATGCTGCGATCAGGAGGATGATGAACATGTCCAAGCTAAAACTCATTTCCGCCCTCGCTGCGCTTACTGTTTTGGGGGCGTGCGCCACGGCGACACCTTATCAAGCTGCTTCAAGCGGTCAGAAGGGGTATGCGAACCAGCAAATCGAGACCGACCGCTGGCATATCAGCTTTGCCGGAAACAGTCTGACCGACCGAAAAACGGTCGAGACATATCTCTTGTTCCGCGCTGCAGAGCTTACGGATATGGAGGGATTTGACTATTTCCGAGTGGTGCAACGCGAGACAGATGAAGACCGCCGATTGGTATCTACCGGCTTCGGGGCGTACGATCCGTTTTATTCGAACTTTTATTGCGATTATCGGTTTTATGGACGTCGCGGACGGCTCGCCGGGTATCCCAGTAGCTGGCGCTTGCGGCGCGGGGCGAGTTTGCGCGGTTTCCACGGACCGTTCGGCTATCATGACCCATTCTGGAACGATGCTTGGGATGTTCGTGAAGTGGTGCGCTATGAAGCGACGTCGGAAATCATCATGGGAAAAGGCGAAACACCAGATGATCCATCCTTTTTTAACGCCGACGAGGTCTTAATGAACCTCGCCGGTCGGATTGTACGTCCTGACGTATGAGCCTCGGTTAAGTAGAGTACACCTAGTAGAGTA
>CAYGUD010000488.1:0-1898 GCA_964352865.1 uncultured Hyphomonas sp. | reverse complement strand
ATTTTTAAACGCCGTCCGTAAGTCAAAGACTCCATTGACGATTTTCCTTGTGAATGGCGTAAAACTTCAAGGCGTTGTCACTTGGTTCGACAACTTTTGTGTGTTGCTGCGCGGCGATGGTCGCCCACCGCAGCTGGTTTACAAGCACGCAATTTCGACCATCGCACCCGGTGCGCACGTGCAACTCTTCGACGAAGACGATAGCTAGGTCAATTGACGCAAAAACCGTTCGATTTGGAACAGCCGCCTGAAAAGGCGGGTATTATCATACCTTGGACTCTGGTTTCGGACCGGCCAACAGAGGTGCGCCTGGAAGAATCAGCGGGCCTGGTTGAGGCGCTCGGATGCGAGCTGGAATTTCTGCGCCCAGAAAATGTTCGCAAACCTACGCCGGGCTATTTGCTGTCCGGGGGTTTGTTGGATCGCCTCGCCGATGATGTCAAAAGTCACGATTGTACAATCGTGATAATCGATGCCGCCTTATCGCCGATCCAACAACGCAATCTGGAAAACCGGCTTGGCGTCAAAGTCATCGACCGGACCGGATTGATCCTCGAGATATTCGGCTTGCGCGCCCGAACCAAGGAAGGGCGACTGCAAGTTGAGCTTGCCCGCTTGCTGTACGAGCGGTCTCGCCTGGTTCGCACTTGGACGCATCTGGAGCGGCAACGCGGCGGCGGTGGTTTTCTTGGTGGGCCAGGGGAAACTCAGCTAGAGGCCGACAAACGCATGATTGATCGTGCCGTCGGACGGCTTCGTAAAGGCCTCGAAGATGTGCAGCGCACACGGCGCGTCCAACGTCAGGGCCGCAAACGCCGTGATACGCCGATTATTGCACTTGTCGGATACACCAATGCCGGAAAATCAAGCCTTTTCAATCGTATGACCGGGGCGGATGTGATGGCGAAGGATATGCCGTTCGCCACACTGGATACAACCATCCGCAAGCTTGAGCTTCCAAACATGGATAATGCGAGTTTGATTGATACGGTGGGGTTCATCTCCGATCTGCCAACGCATCTGGTCGATAGTTTCCGCGCGACTTTGGAAGAAGCGCTGGAAGCTGACTTATTGATCCATGTCCGCGACCGTTCGAGTGATGCTGATGAAGATCAAAAACAAGATGTTCTGAAAGTGCTGATGCAGCTTTCTGATCTTACAGGCACTCACCTTCCGCCTATGATTGAGGTCTGGAACAAGATCGATCTGGTTTCTCCCGCAGTGCGAGAAGGTCTCGAAGCTGAGCGTATACGCCTGTCCGATCAATTGATCGCGGTTCCTGTATCCGCCGTTACGGGCGAAGGGATTGACGACTTGATCAATGAAATTGAAGCCCTCCTCGATCGTCACCGCGCCCGGTTCCTGGCACGGCTGTCAAACAAGGACGGTGCCCTGCGCGCCTGGCTGCATGCGAATTCGCAAGTCGAGAATGAGACCTTCACAGAAAATGGTGACGTCGAATTGCGGATCAATTTCAGTCAGGACGAGTTTGGGCGAATGGTCGCAAAATTCCCTGGCGCCGATAATCAGTTTCGCCGTCTGGAAAACACATGATGAGCAAAGATCTATTGTTTCTGTTGCCGCCCGGATTTGAAGATAATGACCGCCGCGAATTCTGTCCGGAATGCGCTGAGCTTTGGGGCGTGTTGCATTACTATCCTGCGATCAAAGAGGCGCTCGAGATTTGTTATGTGGGCATCCATCACCCGCGTGAGCCGATATGTGCTGTGCTTGGGGAAGGGCGCTGGAATGCGCCGACTCTGGTCTTGAATACGGCCTCACCCCTACCGCAAATGGACGGCATCAAGACCAGTAATGAGCGATCCTATCTTGGGTCCGCCCGTCACATTGCCAATTATTTTGGCATTCGTTTTGGGATTGCACGCCCCCGAGGAAGC
>CAYGUD010000487.1:0-1898 GCA_964352865.1 uncultured Hyphomonas sp. | reverse complement strand
AATCGATTGCGTCGGCGAATGGGCCAGCTATGTCAGCCGCGTGCGCAAGGATCCGACCGTTGAGAATGGCATCATTTTCTGAAACGTCTCCGACAATCTCCGCAAAGGCGCGGCGCTCAACGCTGTGCAGATTGGCGAAGAACTGATCAAGCGCGGCGTCCTGACCCCTGCTGCGCTCGCCAACGCCTAAAGTCATTGCAGCGTCTGCTCTTCGTCTGTCTCGGAAACATATGCCGCTCGCCGGCGGCTGACGGGATGGCGCGCCTGATCGCAGCCCGCAAAGGCCTGGACTGGACGATAGACAGTGCTGGGACCGGCGCCTGGCACATCGGCTCACCGCCGGACGAACGGATGATTGCCGCGGCCGCCGGAAGAGGCATAGATCTGACCCCGCTTCGGGCGCGGCAAGCCGTGTCTGCGGACTTTCACGCCTTTGATCATATTTACGCAATGGACCGCAGCAATCATGCTGACTTGCAGCATATCAGGCCGCACGACAGTCCGGCCAAGCTCCACTTGTTTCTGCACGAGGATGATGTCCCGGATCCATATTATGGCGGCGATGACGGATTTGAACAGGTCCTTGATATGATCCAGACCCGCCTCGAAACAGTGTTCCGCGAGCTTTCCGGTAAGTGATGTAAAAACCCCTGTTCAGCCCGCTTTTTCCGCTTGCATGGCAAGGTGTTTTGAGGTTTATGGCGGCTTCGGTCACGAGACAGTGATCGCAAATACCCATCGGATGCGGGCGTAGCTCAGGGGTAGAGCACAACCTTGCCAAGGTTGGGGTCGAGAGTTCGAATCTCTTCGCCCGCTCCAATAAATTCAATGACTTAGACGAATCTGAAAAATCGGACTGGCCACGAATTGGCCACGACATGAGCGGACGCTCACTCGGCGGGATCAAAAGCTCCCTCAGAAATTCGTCAATCGCCACAATTGCTTGCGCCAAATATGACGGATCGAACGGTGCATAAACCTCCGTGATCGACATTTCGCGTTTCTTGTGCCCGAGCTGTGCGGCGACCTCCCACGCGGGCACGCCAGAAGCTCTTAGATGCCGAGCCATCGTGTGGCGCATCGAATAGGGTTGAATATCCTGACCAAAACCGCACTTCTTGCGATGATTTCGCCAGGCGGTTTTGAGTTCTAGTACAGGCTTGCCGCGATAACTGACTTGAAAACCCTCTTTCACATGCTCCCTCAAAACTGGAGGGAGCTTTACCGTTGGCCGGTGCTTCTTCGTCTGGGTTCGCCCAATCGGGTTCAGCTCAATCAGATCATTCTCTAAGTCGATCCGCCCGGAGTGAAGATCTAATACAGCTTGAGGGCGCGCTGCGGTGCCCAAAGCCCAGAGTATGAAGGCGCGAACGTGCTGAGATTTGGCCGTATGATAAAAGAGCCTCAGCTCCTCCATATCCATAGGCCGCCCCTTCGGCGCCGCTGCTTCTACCGGCAATGATTTGATAAACGGCGCAGTGGTTAGCATCCCCTGCTTCCAGGCTCGGTTTACCGCCGCCCTGCCCGTTACGAGAATTCGGTTGATATACGCGTTGCTGCGATCGCCTTTGCGCAGCTCTGCGATAAACTTGTCGATCTGCTGAGCTTTGGTCGCGTCCTCAACGGTTGTTTCCGGCGGAAAGAACTCAAGCCAATGGGTGAGATTGAGACGAGCCGCTTCGTGGCTGACGATCATTCGGCCATGCTCTTCGTAATAAATCCGAATAACATCCGACAGCAAAACACTCGCGGGCGAACCCTGCTCTGGTTCTTTGTTCAGAACGATCCACTCGCTCAGTCGGATTTTGGCTTCTTCAAGGTCTGACGTGCCAAGCGATGCGCGTCGTGTGGATTTCGTGTCTGTGTCGTACCAGAGCCTGTACCAGACGGGGGAGCCC
>CAYGUD010000486.1:0-1905 GCA_964352865.1 uncultured Hyphomonas sp. | reverse complement strand
GCGCTGGGGCGTAACGCCCGCTGCTCTGCACGAACAGTAAACGAGGAGTTCAAACTTGCCCCACACAATTGACGTCTATTGGTCGTTCCGAAGCCCGTACTCCTATCTTGTCACACCAGACCTGTTGCAGCTTCGATGTGATTTTTATGTGACGGTCAGACTGCGACCGGTTTTACCAATTGCGCTGCGTGCGAAGACGACGATTTTTGACGCAGCCGACAAGAAACGGCCGCGCTATATCGTCATGGATGCGCGGCGGCGGGCCGAATTCCTGGGGCTTCCATTCAAATGGCCAAGCCCGGACCCGGTGATCCAGGACCGTGATACCTTCGAAGTGCCAGAGCATCAGCCGCGGATCTGGCGGTTAACTGGCCTCGGCATCGAAGCAGAACGGCGCGGCAAAGGGATCGATTTCGCGCATGCCGTCGCTGCGCGAATCTGGAACGGGGAACCGAATTGGGACCAGGGAGATGATCTTGCAAAGGCGGCGAGTACTGTCGGCCTGGACCTCGCCGAAATGGAACGTGCAATCTCGGACGCAGACGTAAATTCTGCCGTCGAGCAAAACCATCAAGCCCTCGAAGAGGCCGGCCATTGGGGCGTCCCAACAATGGTGTTCAACGGTGAGCCATTCTTCGGACAGGACCGGATCGATACGCTTCGCTGGCGACTTGAAAACGACGGTCTGCGCAAAAGCTGAAAACAGCCGCCTCAACATTCAACTCTCACAGACTAAACTGGAGCAAACACATGGATCTCGGTATCAAAGGTAAAACCGCTATTATGGCAGGTGGCAGCGCCGGCATGGGGCGGGCGACTGCCGAACGATTGGCAGAAGCCGGTGCAAATCTCTTCATTTCAGCGCGCCGCGAAGAGCGCCTGAACAAAGCGGCAGCGGAAATCGCTGAACAATATGGCACCACAGTCACGCCGGTTGTTGCGGATTCTTCGACAGAAGAAGGACGTAGCGCGCTCTTCAAGGCCTGTCCTGATCCGGATATTCTAGCGATTACGATCAAGCCGCCGGCCCCGAATGGCGACTTCTTGAAAGTGACACCCGAGATGTGGCGCGAGTCGATCGAAACCACTTTGATTGGTCCGATCGAAATCATGAGACACTATATTCCAGGGATGACCGATAAGGGTTGGGGCCGGATCGTCAATATCGCGACTTTTTCAGCAAAGAACCCAATGATCTGGCGTCTGATGTCTGGTCCTGCGCGCTCAGCATTGATCAATTACACCGCCAGCGTGTCACGCGAGATCGCCAAGCACGGCGTGAATATCAACAACCTTCTTCCAGGCATGTTCCAGACCGAAGGCGCGAACGAGATTATGAAAGACTATGCCGAAGCGTTTGGACTTGCGCCGGTTCCAGAAATTGTGCGCCCGCACTTCCTGGCGAACAATCATATCCCTGCAGGTTTTGTCGGAGACGCCGATGACCTAGCGCCCATGGCGGCGTTTCTTTGCAGCAAACTATCCAGGTTCATTGTCGGTCAGAATATCGTCATCGACGGCGGTCAGCACGCCTCCTTATTCTAGGCGTAGAGAGAGGCGATCATGGCAAACGAACGTTATCAGTTACACGGTCTGAAGCTTTCCTACTTTACCGGGAAACTCGAAGGATACTTTCGGGCCAAAGGCATTCCGTTCGACTTTGTCGAAATGGACCGCACCGACTTTCGCAATTGCGCGAATGCGACAGGGATTGCTCAGATGCCGCAAGTGCAGACCCCTGATGGGGCGTGGATGACGGACACGACGGCCATGATCGCGCATTTCGAGCAGACCCTTGACGGGCCCGCGTTTTCGCCGTCGATGCCTGTCGCCAGGTTTTTCAGCCTCTTACTTGAAGACATGTTCGATGACTGGCTGAGGCGACCAGCGCTCTATTATCGATGG
>CAYGUD010000485.1:0-1915 GCA_964352865.1 uncultured Hyphomonas sp. | reverse complement strand
ACACATAATAGCCACCAGACGCAGCGACGGAGGCCATAGAAACGACAACCGGTTTTTGCTGTTCTTCCTGCACTCGCTCAATCGCCCGCCAGATCTGGTCTGAAGCAGTTGGTGAGCCGCCTGGGCTGTCGACGCGGAACACGATGGCTTTCACATGTTTGTTCCGGCCAGCTTCAAGGATCGAGGCCGCGATCGCGTCAGAAGCGAAACCGCTCCCTTCTTGCAAGAGACTGCCTCCTGAGCCGCCTATAACGATCGGACCTTGTCCGCCAACGATCGCAATGGCCGGGGAGCCGATAGGCGACGTGGGGGCCGTATAGGAGGCGATATCAATCGTCTTTGCGTCTTCGCCTGCAAGCTCAATCGCCTTGTCTTCAGCCCCTTCGGGCCAGCCAAGTTGTGTGGCAAAATTCGTTTCGACCATTTGATTGGCGCTGATGGGGCCTGATTCGAGGATCGAGCGCGCTTCCTGCACCGACATGTCTCGATCTGCGGCAATATCGGCAACTGAAATCTGCCACAACGAATCAGCGAGTTCGGTCATCGCCCGGCGGTGCGGCTCGGTGTAAGTCTCTTCTTCATACGTGTTTGGCGCATTCTTGAATTCATACAGCGCCTCAAATTCAGGCGTGATGGAGAGATTGTCGAACAGCCCTTTGAGGAAAAGCGTTTCAAGCGCCAAACCGCTGGCGATTACATCGCTGCCAGGTTGAACCCAGATCTCATCAGAGGGGGCGATTGCACGATACCCGGAGGGCCCGCCGCCATAAGACCCCTGACTGTGCGTGATGACAAACTTATCCGCAGCCTGGAATTTCAGAAACGCATCGCGATACTCTTCAGCGCGTGACGATCCAATGCCGTACTCACTGGCTCGAATGAACAGGCCTTTTACCTGATCATCTTTCGCTGCTGCATCCAGTTTGGTCAGCACGTCAATAAACCCAACGCCGCCGCCAAGCAGAACGTCCAATCCAGTTGTTGGCGCCTGGTCAGGGAATCCTGTTCGCAAATCCAGTGTGAGCACAAGCGGATGACCTTCCTCTTGAACCGGTGCTGGGCCAGAGGCGCCGCCAATCGCATTATAGATCAACGCCATACCAATAAAGAAAAGCAGAAGCAGACCAACAATCGATCCGATGACCGCGCCACCTAGAGATACAAAAAATGTTTTCATGGGAGGTAGGCTCCGTAATATTATTTATCGGATAACGATATGGGCGTTAAAATAGCGTTTGTCAAAACACAAAGATCACACAGACCTCTCAAGAAATCGCGTGCGATGGGTTCTTTGTCAGGTTCGAGACGAAAAAAGCAGCTTCTGAACAAGTCGCGGCGATTTGGGTGTTGCAAGCCGAAATCGGATTGGCTATGTCCGCCGCTCAGTTGGGGTGTCGCCAAGTGGTAAGGCACCGGTTTTTGGTATCGGCATTCCCAGGTTCGAATCCTGGCACCCCAGCCACTTTTCCCTGCATCGACCAAGCGCTCTGAATGTCAAATGAGCCTCTCTCCATGCCACCGAAATGTAATAATATTTCAAAAAGGCCTTGCAACTGCCTCATTTATGAATGAAAGTTTGACAAGCTCATGAGCTTTTTGCAGAGGTGAGATAGCACGCGATTGTGACCTGCGGGTAATGCCGTTCGCTGCGTAGATTAGAAGACGAAAAGTCTCGAGGTCAAAAATGGGAGGAGGTGGGCCTAGCCCAATTTCCTTTGTTAACTTGCGGGGTGTGTTTGACCCGCGTTGAGCGTGTTTATGCATGATGCTGAACACGAAAGAGTTTTTAGCGTCACCCTCCGGTGGCGCAACAATTGGAGAGTGAGAGGCAGACTTAATGAACAATGTACTCACACCGGCTCGCGTAGACAATCTATCAGCAACAGTAGTCCGTCTTACCGCACCTCCTCTCGCA
>CAYGUD010000484.1:0-1917 GCA_964352865.1 uncultured Hyphomonas sp. | reverse complement strand
TCCTTGCGCAGCGCTGAGATCGTCTCGCGCGCAATAATCCGCCCGCCAATTGCGGCCTGGATCGGAATCTTGAACATCTGGCGCGGGATCAGGTCTTTCAAGCGCTCGCACATTTGCCGGCCGCGACCTTCGGCGCGGGCGCGGTGGACCAACATTGCCAGGGCATCAACGGGCTCGTCATTGACCAGAATATTCATTTTCACGAGGTCTTCGGCGCGGTGGCCAATGATCTCATAATCAAAGCTCGCATAGCCGCGCGACATGGACTTCAGGCGATCATAGAAATCGAACACAACTTCGTTGAGCGGGATTTCATACTTCACCAGAGCGCGCCCACCGACATAAGAGAGTTCCTTTTGAATACCCCGTCTGTCCTGACAGAGTTTCAAAATGGAACCTAGATACTCATCCGGCGTATAAATTGTCGCCTCGATCCATGGTTCACGAATTTCTGCGACTTTAACGACATCTGGCATGTCGGCTGGATTGTGCAGCTCGATTTCGGTGCCGTCAGTCATGCTCATCTCATAGACCACGCTTGGCGCCGTCGCGATGAGGTCGAGATCAAATTCGCGGCTCAGGCGTTCCTGAATAATCTCAAGATGCAAGAGCCCGAGAAAGCCGCATCTAAATCCCATTCCGAGGGCTGCAGACGTTTGCATTTCCCAAGTGAAACTCGCATCATTCAGGCGCAATTTGCCCATGGCGGCGCGCAAATCGTCAAAGTCCGCTGCGTCGACCGGGAACAAGCCGCAAAACACAACGGGTTGAACTTCCTTATAGCCGGCCAGCGGTTCGTCGGTGCCGCCTTTTTCGGTCGTGATCGTATCACCAATGGCGCAATCTGCGACTTCCTTGATCGAGGCGACCAGGAAGCCAACTTCGCCGGGGCCGAGCGCGTCAACATCCGTTGGCTTAGGTTTGAAGACGCCGACTCGGTCGACATCATATGTGGCGCCGGTTTTGAGCATCCGGATTTTCATTTTCTTTTTCAGCACGCCGTCATGCATGCGGACAATCACCACGACACCCAGATAGGCGTCATAATAGGCATCGACGAGCGCAGCTTTCAGGGGCTTGTCCGTTTCGCCCCGATCGGGGGCAGGCAAGCGCGTCACAATGGCTTCCAGCACGTTTTCAATGCCGATTCCGGTTTTCGCCGAGATCTCAACCGCGTCGGAGGCATCCAGGCCGATAATGTCTTCAATCTGCGCTTTTACGCGATCCGGGTCCGCTGCCGGCAAATCAATCTTGTTGAGAACCGGCACAATTTCATGGTCCTGATCGATCGCCTGATAAACATTGGCCAGGGTTTGCGCCTCGACGCCTTGACTAGCATCGACGACCAGCAGCGAGCCTTCGCAGGCGGCCAGACAGCGGCTGACTTCATATGAGAAATCAACATGGCCAGGTGTATCCATCAGGTTCAGCGTATACATCTCGCCATCATTGGCTTTGTAATCCAGCCTTACGGTTTGCGCTTTAATGGTAATGCCGCGCTCTTTCTCGATATCCATCGAGTCGAGCACTTGCTCGGACATTTCGCGTTCGGTCAGGCCGCCTGTCTTCTGGATCAGGCGGTCGGCCAAAGTCGACTTGCCGTGGTCAATGTGGGCCACGATGGAGAAATTACGGATTTTGTCGCGAGGTGTCATAACCGGGCATATAGCGACATGCGGTGCCCACGCCTAGCGCCTTTGTCTGCTCTGTGTACCGCAGCGATCTGACAGGAAACAATTCCAGCACAAGCGGCCGCACTTGCGCTTTCTCGCAAGGTCGGTTTTTCGGGGCTGAGCCCGGGGTTTGAAGAAGGTCCTGGACGTGCGTTCGGCTAAGCGCGGCCTCGTCTTTCGACAAGCTAAGGATGAGGCGTTTTCGGAGTTGAAGGGCGTGATGCTAGCCGGGCTCGAGACGCAC
>CAYGUD010000483.1:0-1921 GCA_964352865.1 uncultured Hyphomonas sp. | reverse complement strand
TGTTCGCGTTCCTGGGCATATTGCCAGGCTTCCTCGACCGCCGCGCGGGCAATACCATAAGCGACCGCAGTGATTTCAATCTTCTCAACATCCAGCGCGCGTCCCGCCAGCAGTTTCCAGCCTTTGTTCCAATTCTCCTCACCGCCGACAATCGCAGACTTTGGCAGACGGACATTGTCGAAATAAACGTCCATGGACTTGGTGTAGCGCAGATTGGAATGCTCGATAGCCTGCATCGAGACCCCCGGCGCATCGGTCGGGATGAGCAGGAATGTGAGGTTCTTGTAGCGATCCTCCGGCGGGCCAGAGCGGGTCAGGCAGTAGATATAGTCAGACCAGTCTGCGCCTGTGCACCAGCGCTTTGCGCCACTCACGACAATCTCGTCACCCTCCATGGCGCTTCGCGTCTCGACGCTGGCCAGGTCGCCGCCAACATTTGGTTCAGACAGGCCGTAGCAAAGAAACATCTCGCCGCGCGCCAGCTTTGGCAGAAATTCTTCTTTCTGGGCCGTCGAGCCATTCTCGGATAGGTTCATACCGCCATAGAAGGCGGCGTGAATATAAGGACCCGCCAGAAACGCCCCGGCCTGGCAAAGTTCGTCTATCACAGCCGTCGCGCCGAGAATGTCCTGGCCCATGCCGCCATATTCTTCCGGAATGGTCAGCCCGATCAGGCCCATTTCCGCGAGTTTTTGAAACGTCTCGCGCGGCCAAGTTGAATTACGGTCCCATTCTCGGCGTTTTTCACGCGGCGCATGTTCGGTCACAAAACGCTGTAGCTGACGGCGAATTTCAGTGATGTGATCAGGTTCGGTTGTGAAATAGCTCATCCACAATCCATAGAGTGGATCACAGAAACGCGGAAGCGCTCCCGCCGCGACAATTATGGTCGATGGCTAACATGTTGTGCCGGTGGACTTGACCCCGGGTCGGCACTAGCGTCGCTAAACAGGACGGATTGAGGTTTGGCGGCGAGCGCCAAGACGGCCAATAAGCACAAGCCCAGAATTGCGGTGATCAGGTCACTGACCGGAAACCTGATTGTCCTGCCTCGTTCAGAAAATACCGTCCGCATGCGTCCCCCCACCAAGAGTATGTCCTGGTGAGTAGAGTTGATTTCGGGATCAGAGTCTTTGTCATGGCGTCTCAATTGTTAACGCCGAATGTGTGTCAGTCGCCAATCGCCTCGATGTCATAAGGGGTCGTCTGGTAAACTTGTCGGATCCAGTTGCCAAACAAGAGATGGGCATGACTGCGCCAGCGGTTTTGCGGCGCAGCCGTCACGTCATCATTAGGGAAATAGCCTTGCGGCGGCCGGATGGTTTTGCCGACCGAGATATCTCGCTCATATTCCTCTTTCAGGGAGGTGGAATCATATTCGATATGATTGAAGCAATAGAGATTTCGCGCCGCTCGATCTGAGAGGAGGCAAGGTCCGGTAAAGTCGCTATCCATCAGGATTTTCAGTTCAGGCGCCTTCGCGATGTCAGTGCTGCGCATTTCTGTCCAGCGGCTGACCGGGATCTGAAAATCATCGCTAAAGCCAGACAGGTAGGGCGAGGTCGGTGCAAGATTGCGGTGGCGATAAACGCCGAAGGCTTTCTCGGCCAGCTGATGCTTTGGCACACCGTGGAAGTGATAGGCCGCCGCCATCGCGCCCCAGCAAATGAAGAAGCTGGAATGCACATTGGTGCGCGTCCAATCGAAGATTTGCGTCAGCTCATCCCAATATGTGACGTCTTCAAAGGGCAGCGTTTCAATCGGCGCGCCGGTAATGATGAAGCCGTCAAACTTGCGATGCTTCACCGCGTCCCAGTTCTGATAGAAGCTGATCAGATGATCCTGGCTGGTATTCTTGGGCGTATGCCCGCCGACCATGATGAGGGTCATTTCAATTTGCAGCGGGCTCGCGCCAATCAAA
>CAYGUD010000482.1:0-1922 GCA_964352865.1 uncultured Hyphomonas sp. | reverse complement strand
ATGGCACGTGTCGCAACTGGCGGCGCCAAGACCAAGGATATTACTGGTGGTCTGCCACGTGTAGCTGAACTGTTTGAGGCCCGCCGTCCAAAAGATCACGCGGTGATCGCGGAAATGGATGGCCGAATTCAGTTCATCCGCGAATATAAGCAGAAGCGTAAGATCGCGATTGTGCCGGATGAAGAAGGCAAGGATCCGATCGAATTCCTGGTCCCGAAAGCCCGTCGCCTTGACGTGCAGGATGGTGACTATGTGAAGCGTGGTGATTACATCATTGATGGTAACCCAGCGCCGCAGGATATTCTGGCAACGCTCGGAATTGAAGCGCTGGCGAATTATCTCGTCGACGAAGTCCAGAAAGTCTATCGCCTGCAAGGTGTTCCGATCAACGATAAGCATATCGAAGTCATCGTGCGTCAGATGCTGCAGAAGTTCGAAATCACCGATGCGGGGACAACGACCCTGATCAAAGGTGAGCACGTCGATGGCCTAGAGCTCGAAGACGCGAATACCGCTGTACGCAAGTCGAAGAAAGCCGACCAGCGCGAAGCGACAGGGGTTCCGGTACTGCTTGGGATCACCAAAGCCTCGCTGCAGACCCGCAGCTTCATCTCAGCCGCCTCGTTCCAGGAAACGACCCGCGTGCTGACCGAGGCCGCCCTGCAAGGCAAAGTCGATACGCTCGAAGGCCTCAAAGAGAACGTCATTGTTGGACGTCTTATTCCAGCGGGTACGGGCGGCGGTATGCGCGAAATGCGCAAAGTTGCCACGCGCCGTGACACCCAGTTGCGCAATAAGCGCGAAGCGGCGGCGAAAGAAGCGGCAGCAGCCCTGCCTGCACCGGAAGCTGCTGAATAGGCAAAAATACAACCACAACAAGAACGCCGCGTTTTCCCTTTGAAAATGCGGCGTTTTTTCTGTTGGAGGCTGCGGAAAACTATCTCATACTGCGCGTGTACTTGGGGACGGTTTGAGGATTGATCAGCCGTGGAGTGCCCATGCCCTATACAGCCGCCCTTGATGAGGCTCCCCTCATTGACCAAGATGAGAATGCGCGCGACGCATTGATTCAGAGATACCCGCAATACGAAGATACAATTGTGTCGATGCACCGCGATGGCTTTGCCGTGATTGATCCAAAATACTATTTGTATGACCTCGATGAATCCCGCTGGCTTTGCGAAAGCAGCCCCCCGAGCCCCGCAGGCATTCAAGATGCCTGGATGTCCAATCGAGCGATCGAGAACATCGCCGCTCATGCCAGCGTGATCAAATTGTTGAGCTGTCTTTACGGTCGGCGAGCTTTCCCGTTTCAGACGCTGAATTTGGCCTACGGAACAGAGCAAAAGGCGTTTGCTGATGCCTATCACTTCAACACCCGGCCGCAGGGGTTCATATGTTCGGTCTGGGTCGCCCTTGAAGATGTCGATGAAAATGCCGGGCCGCTTTTCTATTATCCCGAAAGTCACAGACGCCCGTACACCGACCGGCGTGATCTGGAGGGCGCTCGGACATACGCCGATTACGAGCGTCACGTTGCGGCGATCGTGGCGGCACGCGAAGTCAAACAACAACAAGCGTACTTGCAAAAAGGGCAGGCGGTGATTCTGGCTGCGAATCTGCTGCATGGCGGCAGTCCTCGCCTCAACTCGGCGCTCACGCGCTGTACACAGATAACGCATTATTTCTTTGAAGATTGTGCTTACCACGCGCCCGTCCGTCACGACGAAGCAGATCCCAATAGTGGCATTCTTGAGCCCTTTGATATTTCCTGCCACCGGTTCGTCAAAAGCAATCAGGAGGTGTATCCTGGTCGCCCAGATCTTAGCCATCGTTTATCAAGGCAATTGGCTATCTGGACGGCGCTGATGCGGCGCAAACTGGCGATCGACTAATTCGCCCGGTGAGAGAATTTCATCGTC
>CAYGUD010000481.1:850-1927 GCA_964352865.1 uncultured Hyphomonas sp. | reverse complement strand
ATGACACTGACCTCTCGCGCTGATGGTGAAGACGCAGCCGAAATGTTCGTCGAAGCAGGCCGAATTGAAGGGCCGAGACCCGCCGCTTTTTCCGGCACGGGCCTGACGGGAACACGGATCGAAGTGCGCGACTTGTTTCACGCCACGCCTGCACGCCTGAAATTCATGAAGACCGACCGATCGGAAACCATGGCAATTACGGATACTCTGAAACGCCTCGCCATGGCCCGGGCCGACGTTGCCTTCACTCTGGAAAGTAATGGGCGCAGCGTGTTCCGCTATGCCGCCCACCCGGACACGCCTGCCGGTAAGCTGGAGCGGCTCGGCGCGATCATGGGACGGGATTTCCGAGAAAACGCATTGAGCATTGAGGCTGACCGCGAAGGCGTTCGGCTCTCAGGATTTGCCGGCTTGCCAACGCTGAACCGCGGTAATGCCCAACGCCAATATCTGTTCGTCAATGGGCGTCCGGTGAAAGATCGGATGCTGAACGGTGTCATACGCGCCGCCTATCAGGACTTCCTGGCCCGAGGCCGCCATCCGATGGCAGCTTTGTTCGTCGATCTCGATCCCGAATATGTCGACGTCAATGTCCACCCAGCTAAAACGGAAGTGCGGTTTCGAGATGCTGGCAATGTTCGGGGCTTGATCATCGGGGCTATGCGACATGCGCTCGCGGCCGCAGGCCATCGCGCCAGCACCACTGTCGCTGCCGCCGCACTCGGAAAGGCGCAAGCTGAACCCGTTCAAGCTGACGTCTTCCGGCCATCTACTCTATGGGCAGATACGCAATCCCGTCCATCGCCGCGCTCTGTAGGGTCGCCATCCGGTCTGGCACCAGGTTATGTTCCGCCGCACCCGTCCGTTTCCAGCGTCGAGGCGCCGGCACCTACAGGCTATGATGGCGGCTTGTCTGCGCGCGTGGAACCAGAACCGACCCCCGATTTCGTCGATCATCCGCTCGGGGTCGCCAGGGCTCAACTCCACGAGACTTATGTCGTCGCACAAACCGAAGACGGTATCGTGATTGTCGATCAACATGCCGCCCATGAGCGTTTGGTTTACGAAGACATGAAA
>CAYGUD010000481.1:0-840 GCA_964352865.1 uncultured Hyphomonas sp. | reverse complement strand
GACATGAAACGGCAAATGGAAGTTGGCGGTGTCAAAAGGCAAGCGCTGCTAATACCAGACATTGTCGAACTGACAGAGGACGAGGCCGCACGCGTCATTGATCGTTCAGATGAGCTCGCCGAACTTGGGCTGGAGATAGAGCCGTTCGGCGCAGGTGCAGTATGTGTCCGCGCGACACCAGCGCTGTTTGGCGAGATGGACGCGATTGGACTGATCCGGGACCTGGCTGACGATTTTGCCGAGTATGATGCAGGCCTTGCTCTAAAAGAGCGGTTTGAGGAGGTTATGGGGAACATGGCCTGCCGCGGCTCCGTTCGCGCGGGTCGGAGACTAAACGGCGAGGAAATGAACGCGCTGTTACGGCAAATGGAAGTGACGCCGCATTCCGGCCAATGCAATCATGGCAGGCCAACCTATGTTGAGTTAAAGCTCGCCGATATTGAGCGATTATTCGGGCGTCGTTAGGGTTTAACAGTAGAAGATAACCAAAAATCAACCCAAACGTGTGCATATACGGCATGGGTTGTTTTACGTTCTCCCCCCACCCGAATGGGCGAAAAGGGTATTCAGTTGCATTAATTGCGCTGGCGGCTTTCGGAATTCTGCAATTCAGCTTTCTCATCCTCAACGCGATCTTTCATTTCCCGCATTGGGTCATGTTGCTTGGGGCGGTGGCAACCTTAATCGCGTCTTTGGTTTGCGTCACAATTGTTGGCCGTGCCGAGAAAAAAGTCGGCGACGCCGATGCGGCGGTCGAATCCCAGCTGTCTTATCTGGCAGATTTTGCAACCGACCTCTATTGGGAAACTGATCTCGAAGGCATCGTCACTACGGCCGGGG
>CAYGUD010000480.1:0-1955 GCA_964352865.1 uncultured Hyphomonas sp. | reverse complement strand
GAGTGTGACCCGCTGCGCGATGAACGATTGGTCTTCTCTCGACGTTTGATGGACGCCGGGGTCGCCGCACGCTGCCGAGAAGTGAGAGGCACGTGCCATGCTGCCGAGTTGCTGATCAATATCTGTCCTGACATTAGCGGCGATACAGCCGCAGACCTTGCAAGGTTCGCAAAACTCGGCACCTGAACCCGTTTTAATGAGATAGAGCGGGTTTTTTTGACGCTTGTAACTTGTCTGCCAGCATCAACAGCCAGGTCGATCGCGTTATGTACTTATTTGATCCAGTTTGAACGCTGCGGCAAACCAAACATCGCTATTGTGTATAATCCATTACAGTTCCCTGCCTGTTCGAAATCGGAACAGGTGCTGAAACTCAAAATTGAATATACTGTATTCCCAAAAAAAGTGCCCCATTCCAGAACAGGTTTGCAAACAGCCTCCTAACGTCTCACCGTGGGTTGTTTCCAATTTTCTTGAAAATTCTCCGATCACTCTGAAACCGACTTTAATTCACCTCCTGTAAGAACACTGCATGGCTGCAGAAGCGGCCTGTCTTATTGACTAACAGTGGTGGAAAGAATGATGCAGAACGCACAATCCCTCAGCGTTCGGGGACCAGATGGTCGCCCGCTAACGCTTCTAGACCTGCCGAAGCCTGGCATTACCCGTTGGGTCACACGGCGAAAAGCCGAAGTTGTGGCCGCCGTGAAAGGCGGACTTCTGACTGAGGAAGAAGCGCTTCGGCGATACGACCTCAGCGAAGAAGAATTCATGTGCTGGACGGCGTTATATTCGAAGCATGGCCGCAAAGGCCTGCGGACAACACGTCTTCAGCAATACCGCTAAGCCCTAGGGCTGCGGAAAAACGATAAGAACAATCGGCACTTATCCGATTGTTAAAGCGCCGTTTACGACGCCGACCGTACAAAGCGTATGGAAGCCCGCATATGTGCCGGGCAAGGTGTTGAGGAATGAGCGAAAGAGACAGACCGTCCACCACGCGTCTCATGGCCCTCGCCGCGTTCATTCTCGCGGCGGGGCTTTTCTGGTTACGGACCTATGACACATTCAGCGCCGTCAGTTCCGAGCCTAAAGGCAGCGCCCTGGAACAAGAGCTGACTTACCTGCTCGAGCCAATTGCCGGCGCCGATAAAGTACGTGTGTCGGTTACCAGAAGCTCACTAAAAACAGTTCTGGTGATGATCGATGGCGAGGTTGCTTCAGATTTGCGTCCATTGCGGACCCGGATCGAAACCATTCTGGTCGCCGCCATGGCGTTTGACCCTGAGCGCGACACGCTGACTCTGTCGCAATTCCCATTTGCTCGCGGTGTTGGTGCGTCGCTGACACCTTTGCAAATCGCTGAATTGACAGGGCTCGGTCTGCTTACGCTCTTGCTGATGCTGATTTGGGCGGCACCGAACCGGCGCCCGGTGGTCATACCTGCGCAAAATGATCAGCGTCCGCCGGCGCAGCCGCCCCGCCAGCCCGCGCGCTTGCCAGCGCCTGTCGCAGCGCTTGATTCAGACTATCGTGACGCCTCGGCCCTGGCTGAAGCCAAACCCCATGAAACGGCGCATTTGGTCCGTGACTGGATGTCTTATGGTGAAGACTAAATGACTCTGCCTGCCCTTTCCCCCGTCTCGCCGCCAACCGACGGCCTTCGACGTAGCGCCTTGCTGATGCGCGCGCTGGGCGCCAAAGCTGCGTCCGTATGGAGCCAGTTATCGCCCGACGAAGCTGAAAAACTGAGTGCCGAAATGCAGGAGCTGCCGGATGATGATCTGGCGGAGCGCGGAATCCTGCGCAGCTATGTCGACGCTATGCGGGCAGCGCCTTCGACATCAAACCCGGCGGTCGATGGAATCTGGGCCAAACTGTCGGCGCGTGAAGGCGGCGATATCGTCAGACTGATCGAAAATGAGAGCCCGCAAATCATTGCACTCATCCTGTCC
>CAYGUD010000479.1:0-1958 GCA_964352865.1 uncultured Hyphomonas sp. | reverse complement strand
GCATTATACGGGGTCGGCCGCGACGATGGTCAAACTGCCGGACGGGGTAAGTGAGGAAGATGCTGCGGCAGTGCTTCTGAAAGGACTGACCGCCTGGATGCTGTTATTTGAAGTCCGCCGCGCCTCGCCCGGCGAAACCGCTTTGGTCTGGGCCCCGGTGGGCGGCGTCGGGTCCTTGCTGGTGCCGTGGGCGACATCGATGGGTGTCAAAGTGATCGCAGTGACCTCGAGCGAAACAAAAGGCTCCAGGGCCAGGGAACTCGGCGCACAGCATGTGGTTCTGTCATCGTCTGATGTCGCAAAGGATGTTCGGGCATTCACTGGCGGTGAAGGTGTCGACGTCTCTTATGACAGTGTCGGCAAGTCGTCTGCGGAGGCGTCGCTGGATAGTTTGAAGCCACGTGGTTGGTGGGTCAGCTATGGCAATGCGTCCGGCGCGGCTGAGCCCATCGCACCAGGTGTGCTCGGTGCCAAAGGGTCGCTGGTCCTGACGCGGCCGGGCCTGTTCAACTTCATTGCCGATCCGGATGGTCTGCGCCGCGGGGCGGCGGCGCTGTTCGGGGCGTTGCGTGCGGGGACAATCCAGGCGCATATTGGCCAGACTTTCGCCCTCAGCGACGTCGCCAACGCCCATCAGGCGCTTGAGAGCGGTGTCACAGTCGGCGCGACTTTGTTGCGGCCTTAGGGCCCGCGAAACCGGTCACGCCTCAATCAAACGATCGCGCACTTCGCGTTTCAGGAATTTCCCGCTGGCATTGCGAGGAAATGGCTGATCGCAGATCCAGACATGCGCCGGGATCTTGAATTTTGCCAGGCGTTCGGCGCAATGGGCTTGCAGGTCTGCGACGGTTAAAGATGCGCCGGGCTTTGGATAAACCGCCGTCCCGACTGCCTCACCGAGGCGTTCGTCAGGGACACCGAAGACACAGCATTCGGCAATTGCCGGATGATGATAGATCGCGGCTTCGACTTCGACACAGTAAATGTTCTCGCCGCCGCGCAGCACCATGTCTTTCTTTCGATCGACGAGATAAATGAAATCATGCTCATCGAGACGCGCGATGTCGCCAGTGTGCAACCATCCATCTGTAATCGATTCGGCTGTCGCTTCTGGGCGATTGATGTAGCCTTTGATGACGGATGAGCCGCGCACCCACAACTCGCCAAGTTCTCCCTTCGGGACCTCTTCACCGTCATCATTGACGCATTTCACTTCGAAATTCGGCATCGCCGGACCAGCGGAATCGGGTTTGTCGACGAAGAAATCGCCTGCGACGGACGTGATGATTCCGCACGCTTCGGTCATGCCATATCCAGTGCCGGGGCGGGCCGTCTGGATCTTGTCATCAATTTTCTGGACTTGATCAGGCGGCACCTGTGCGCCGCCGCAGGAAATTGCCAACAGGCTGGATGTGTCATATTTGTCGAAATCAGGATGGTCGATCAATTCGCGGCCCATAACAGGCACACCGCCAGCCGAAGTGATCCGTTCACGCTCAATCAAACGCAGCGCCTCGCCGGCGTCCCATCGATACATCAGAACAATTGTGCCGCCGACAGCAGTGACGCGATACGCTCCGCAATTATTGGCCGTGACATGGAAGAGGGGTGTCGTGATCAGGGAGACAGGCACGGGTGGATTGGCAGGCGGCTCTACACCTGTTGCGGCTTGAACCGCGAGCGCTGATGACGCCGCAGCATATTGCATGTTGAGCAGGTTTGCGACGCAGCCGCGATGCGTCAGCTGCGCCCCTTTCGGGAAGCCTGTAGTGCCAGATGTGTAGAAGATACAGGCATCGCTGTCCGGATCGACATCGACCGCAGGCAAATCGCGAGTTTCACTGACAATATCGGCCCAATCAATCACGTCAGGGTGCGGTGTTTCAGTACGTATCCCGACCAGGCGCGGATGGGATTTGATATCGGCATTATCGATAATGCGCGCCAAACGGTCAGCA
>CAYGUD010000478.1:300-1969 GCA_964352865.1 uncultured Hyphomonas sp. | reverse complement strand
ATCCAGCTATAGCCAAGATAATTCATAATCGTCGGATCAACCCGGTTGAGGTACATCGCCGTATCCAGATCGTTTACAGCCCGGGGCCATTCGCCAAGACGTTCTCTCGCGCCGCCACGGGCAAAATAAATGCGCCAGTCATATTCGCCCAATGCTTCATCAGCTTCGATGACATCTGAAAATGTCTCTTCAGCTTCGCCATCACGGCCGAGCGATTGCAGCAAATCTGCGAGTTGGACCCGGATGTTGCGATTGTCCGTTTTGGCGAGCGTGGCGCGAGCGATCTTGAGGGCCTCGTCATTGCGGCCTTCACGGCGCAGCGCCCAGGCCAATTGTCCTTGCGCGCTGGTATGGTGGACAGAATTTGCCGGGATAGATTCCAGAAGCGCAATTGCGTCAGTCCTGCGGTCAGCCCGGTCCAGCGTGTCGGCCCACAGCGCTTTGGCGGAATCCAATTCAGGATCCAGATGAACAGCCATGGCAAAATATACCGCAGCAATATCACCATAGTTCTGATTGGCCTGCGGCGCCGTCGCGACATAGAAAGCCAATGCGGTGCCCTGCGCGGCTGTGTAAGTCGGCAAATCCTGGACACTGCCGGCCTCAATTTCGCGGGCCAGACCAAGCAAGGCCGGATGCCGCCCGACTTCCTGACGGAATGTTTTCAAACGCTGCAAAGCGGGCTCAGTGTCGCCCGCCAGCGCCATCAGTCTGGCTTCTTTTTCAACGCCAAAAGCGAGGCGGGCATTCACATCCCAGAGAATGCCGAGATCGGTTCGGGCGCTATCGCGGTCGCCAATATTGGCTTTCATAACCGCACCAAGGGTTTGCCCCATCAAGGCGTACAGACCTTCCTGGCCACCAGCTTGCTGTTGTAACCTGATCGCCGCGCCCGGATCTTCCTCGAGCAAGGCCCAGGCGGCCAGACTGCGGGCCAGCATCGCGTGATAATCATTGCCCCACGGCGTGGTCAGATAAGACAAGGCCTCGGTAGTATCGTCCCGCTTCAAGGCATCAATCGCCAGCAAAAGCCGCGGCAGCTCGGTCTCTTCGAGCGTCTCAGAGGGCAATTTTTTTGACAAGGCGATGGCGCGGTCGACTTCGCCAACCCGCAACACGGCGAACACACCTTGCTCGGCCAGCCACGGATCATCATGAACCGTACGTAGAAGGCGTGAGTAATTGCGCGCTGCGGTTTCGGCGTCTTCGGTCAGTCCAGCATATTTTGCGATCGCATATGTGCTGAGCGTCTCGATGTCATTGCGCAATTTGGCGGCAGATTCAGCTTTCGCAAGCAGATCGGGCGCACGGCTTTGGTCCGTCGCCATGCAGGCTGAAACGGATAAGCAGGATACGGAGAGTAAAAGCGCACGCCACATAGGCCTTTGTCTCAGCGTCCGAGGTTTCAGGCAAGTAAAGGCCTGTGATTTAATTCTCACCAAAGGCGGCAGGTCTAGTGTGCCCGGCTGACGCAAAAATCGGCCAAATCCGACAGTGCGCGGGTCCAATCGCTTGTTGGCAAATCGCGCAGTGCGGCTTTTGCCAGCTCTGCGTAAGCGCGCGCCTCACTAACAGTTGCTTCAGCCGCACCGGTTGAGCGGATCAGATAAATCGCATGCGCCAGATCACTTTCGGTCTGGGCCTCGATGTCCATGACACGGTCCCAGAA
>CAYGUD010000478.1:0-290 GCA_964352865.1 uncultured Hyphomonas sp. | reverse complement strand
GTCCCAGAATGCGTGATCTTCGGCGCTGCCACGGCGCCGCGCGATGATCACCGGCAGTGTGGTTTTGCCTTCCCGGAAATCATCCCCAACGGCTTTGCCAATCACAGATGTCGTGCCGCCATAATCAAGCGCGTCGTCAATAATCTGAAAGGCGAGGCCGAGATTCTTGCCATAAGCCGCGAGGGCGTCGGCATATTGTTCGCCGTCAGGACCCGCTGACAATGCCCCGGCCTCTGCTGCTGCTTCAAATAATGCGGCCGTTTTGGCTTCGATAATGGCCAGATATTCTT
>CAYGUD010000477.1:0-1971 GCA_964352865.1 uncultured Hyphomonas sp. | reverse complement strand
ATTCTTGGCCTTGTTGCGCCACAGGCCAATCGTCTTGACGTGGCTTTCGACGCCTTCCAGGCCAAGTGCCAGCATCTTCTCCGGCGTGTCTGCGACTTTGAACAAGCCCTTGGTGGCTTTGTTGACGCCGACATCTGTGGCCTGGGCTGACAGCGCGACTGCGACCACGAGCGTGTAGGGATTGACGAAATCAAGCTCGGTTTTCGGATCTGGACGGTCTTTTGCCAGCTCAGCGAAGAGCTTAGCGGCTTTTTCCTTGCCGAAGGTGCGCGGGGCGCGTTTGCGCTTTGGATTGGTTGAGGTCATGCGTCTTTCCTAATCGCGCTCTATGTGGTCTGAAAAGTCATATGAGCAAATGCGTCCTATTTGATCTCGATGAGACCCTGTGTGACCGCACTCAAACCCTTAGACGGTTTTTGGCCACCCAGTTTATGCGTTTCGACGGCGTGTTTGGTGATGTGGACTGCAAAACCTGGGTCGAGCGATTTGTGACTATGGATGCGCGCGGTGCGACCTCTAAACGGGCGCTCTACCCAGAAATTTTGACGCTTTATGCCGGGCGTCTTTCCAGAGTCGACGATTTGATCCGCGATTACTACGAGCGCAGCACAAGCCAAGCGATCGCCATGCCGGGCATGGCTGAACTGTTTTCAGAGCTTGAGGCGCGGCATGTGCCGGTTGCCATTGTCACGAATGGCGAAACAGACCTGCAAACCAGAACGCTCAAAGCACTTGGGCTGATCGAACAAATTCCGACGATCCTCATTTCGGAAACATTTGGAGAGAAGAAGCCCTCACCAGAAATAATTCTTGCGGCCGCACGCAATCTCGGCGCGGCGCCAGAAGCTTGCCTCTTCGTTGGCGATAACCCGTCAGCCGATATCTTGGGGGCGTTTGAAGCCGGGATGCAAACGGCCTGGTTTAATCCAGCAGGCGGACCGTGGCCGGAGAATTTGCCGCCAAATCCAGGCGCAGAGATTGGTCGCCTGCTAGATATTTCGCTGCTTATTTGACCAGAGTAGTGTTAATTCTGCGGTGGAAGACCACGCTTGCGCGGGGCGGAGATTTCTGGACTATGGATCACACTATGCAAACCGACCCCGCAACCATCTATTTTGACGCGACATTGACCCCCAACCGCTCGCTGAGCCCGCGTGCATTCGCGATTGTCATGGGGATTGTGGTGGCAATCAGCTTCATTGCTGGTCTGTCTTTCGTGTCGATGGGGGCTTTTCCAGTCATTGGCTTTTTCGGGCTCGATGCTTTAGCAATTTGGGCGGCCTTTCGCTTGAGCTTTCGGTCGTTGAAACAGGAAACCCGTTTGCGCGTGACGGCTGAGCAGATCGACATGCGACACACACATCCCGGGCAGAAGCCCCGAGAAGCGAGTTTGCCCACGGCATTCACGCAAGTTCGCCTGGATTATCCGGATCGAAAGCCCAGCGAGTTGAAACTCTCGCATGCCGGGAAAGCGTGGGTGATTGGCCGGTTCCTGACGCCTGGCGAGCGAAAGAGCCTGAAAGCGGCCCTGGAAACGGCGATCTCGCGCGCGCAAAATGAACGCTATTCGACATAAATTTTAAAAAAGTGACGCATGCGTCATGGTTTTTTCAAACAAGCTGTGTTACGCTGACGCGAACGTCACAATTGCGGCAGTTCAAGACCGCACCCACGGAGGCCCAGATGGCAGACACGCTGACAAAGATCCCGCATAATATGGAACGCCCGAAAATTACGGAGCGCGACCCTCTGCATCCTGGTTATTTTGAATTTGATGCGAAGATTCCGCCAGCCTCAGAGATAGATTTGGCCAAGCTTGATATTGTCGATCCAGAACTCTGGCGTCAGGGCAAGATCTGGGACCGCTTCGAGCGCATGCGCAATGAAGACCCGTTGCATTGGACCGAAGACAGTTTTGTTGGCCCTTATTGGTCTGTTACCCGTTATGAAGACGTGATGAAAATCGATATC
>CAYGUD010000476.1:0-1974 GCA_964352865.1 uncultured Hyphomonas sp. | reverse complement strand
GGATTGCGAGATCAGATAGGCCCGAATGCCATAGCCTGCCATGAAGGCGAGCGCACTTTCAAAGAAGTCGAGCCGTCCGAGCGCTGGAAACTCATCCAGCATGAAGAGGAGTTTTCGGCGGTTCTTTTCGGGCAAGTCTTCTGTCAGCCTGCGTCCAATCTGATTGAGGATCAGCCGGATCAGCGGTTTCGTCCGTGAGAGGTCTGACGGGGGGACGACCAGATAGAGCGATAGCGGGCTCTCCTCTACGACCAGGTCCTCAATGCGCCAGTCCGACCGGCTGGTGATTTCTGCGATCACGGGGTCACGATAAAGCGACAGGAAACTCATAGCCGTGGACAGAACCCCGGAGCGCTCATTCTCTGATTTGTTGAGAAGTTCTCGAGCGGCCTGCGCAACTATCGGATGCACCCCTCTCTCCCCCAGATGAGGCGTTGTCATCATGATACGGAGTGTGACGGCGAAGGAGCGTTTCGGATCGGACAGGAACCGCACGCAGCCGCTGAGTGTCTTGTCTGCTTCTGCATAAAGCACGTGCAGGATGACACCGACGAGCAAGGCATGTCCGGTCTTCTCCCAGTGGTTTCGGCGCTCCAGCGAGCCTTCAGGGTCAACCAGTATGTCAGCGATGTTCTGAACATCGCGTACTTCATGCTCGCCGCGGCGCACGCCCATAAGTGGATTATATTTCGGGGATCGCCGGTCGGTTGGATCAAACCGCACGCATCGGGAAAATCCGGACCGCCAGCCAGACGTGAGCTCCCAATTCTCGCCCTTGATGTCGTGGATGACGGCGCTGCCGGTCCAGGACAACAGGGTTGGTACAACCAGCCCCACGCCCTTGCCTGAACGCGTTGGTGCAAACGCCATGACATGTTCAGGGCCGTCATGACGCAGATAGCGCTTTTGCCAACGCCCCAGGAACACGCCTTTATCCGCAAACAATCCGGCGCGTTTCAAATCGGGTGCGCTGGCCCATCGCGCCGAGCCGTAAGTGGTGACATGGCGCTCGTGGCGACTGCGCAAGACAGAACCAATGATCGCCGCCAGAAAGCCGAGCGCCGAACCGGAGACCGCGATCAGCCCGCCACGTGCGAACACTTCCGGCGCATAGGCTTCATAGGCGTACCACCATTGGAACAGCCGCCACGGTTTATAGATTGGTGTTTCGCCTGCGATGAACCAGGGCGCGCCAAGCGCTGCCTGATGGCCAAGCGTGTCAGCGGTCATTTGCGTGGCAAGCCAGACCGCTCCGATGATCAGCGCGAACACCACCATGATCTGGCCAATGAGTATCTTTGTGCCGGTCATGGCGTGCCTCCTTGAAAGAGCAATTTGTCGTCTCCCAAGAATGATTGCTGAGACTGGTCTTGGACCAGCGGGATTCTGCGCCAATTCCCGCAGCGCCTTGCAAAGCCATCCAAGCCGTCTAGCGAGACAGCCCTCTGGAACGCCCCATATCCATGCTCCAGCCAATACCCGACGCGGTGCGTTTTATGGTCAGTTCTCGTCCCATTTGCCGACCAAGACTGCCACGCCATGGCACCAGCGCGAATTCCTTTGCGTTGCCAATGATCGCCATACGCCCGGCTGCAAGGTCGACATGCCCTTCGAGCTTGCCCTCAAACCGATCCCCTTTCGCCAGCTGAACAGAGGTTCGGCCTGAAGCGACTGCGATGGTGTCCCGCTCACGCTTCAGTTCCAGAGCGCGCAGCTTGCTTTTCTGCTCTTCCATGAGTTCTGATTGGCCCGCACCCAGATAGCCTTGTTCGCGGAGCCAGATCTGCCGACTTGCTTTCAAGTCCTTCAAGGTTTGCTGCTGCGCTGCTGCATCCTCTGACAGGTCGTCGATCCATGTTTCGCCGAGGCGGTCGATCTGCATCTTCGGTGAAAGCCAGGACAGGACACTCAATTTGACGCCGCCGGATCGGCCCGCCTCATATGCCGCTGCGCGCTCCAGAAAGTCTTCGCCAA
>CAYGUD010000475.1:0-1983 GCA_964352865.1 uncultured Hyphomonas sp. | reverse complement strand
GAATCAGTGCGCCATCAGCGTCTCGCAGGCGCGTATAGCCTTCATAAAACGCGACCCGGCGCTGCGGCAAGGATACAATAGGTTGCAAGTGCAGATCGACCCGGCCGTCTTCCAGCGCTTCTTTGACACGGCGCAGGACAGCGTCTTCTTGCGGCGCAACCTCGCCAGTTGTTTCAGCATCGGCCAGTTTCGCGTCAAAGCTGCGAGACAGGCGGTCAATAAGGGTTTCAAGCTGGCGCATTTCACTAACCAGCGCGTCGCGACGCTCGGTCAGTTCCTGTTTGACTGTGGTTTCAACAGCAGCTGTCCGCGCTTCGACCACATCCATCCGGTCTTTGGTGTCTTTCTGCGTCGTTTCGAACGCATCGATTCGCTCCGACAAGTCAGACGAATCATTCGAACGGCTCGCAAACAAGTGGGCCTGACCGATAAGCGCCGTGACGATGGCACCACCGCCAATCGCCAGTGGCAGCTCGATACTTGCATACGTGAACAGGCCCCAGCCCGCCGCAGCGCCGATCAAGGCATAGATTATATAGATCAAGGCAACCATCAATTCCCAGCCCTTGCAGACACAATATCCTTAACAGATATGGGTCAAACGTTAACGAATTGGTAGCTTTAGGGTTAATTCGGCAGCTTTGCCAAGCATCAGGTCAATCCATCCACCGCATTTCTTTCCGCATCGAGGAATTCGCGCAACGCTTGCAGAGTTGGCAGAATTTTTTGCAGCTCGGAGATGTCCTGTCCCTGGCTCAGAATCTCGGTCAGCGGCACCATGGCATTGATGCCGCGGGCACGGGCCTCGCGGCCTGATTGCGTGATCGTGACGATTTTCCGGCGTCGATCATCTTTGCTGCCGACGACTTCGACATAGCCTTTATTCTGCAGCTTCCCCAGAATTGCGGTCATTGAAGGCTTGGTCATCTGAAACGCCTTGGCCAGATAAGTTGGCGACTTGCCATCGCCGAGGCGGACGAAGTGGTTCAATACGCCAAACTCTGACGGGTTGAGGTCAGGCGCGAGCGCTCTCGCAAACCGCGCCGTACTCAATTGATTGATAATGCCAATCTCGTTGAAAAACTGGAAGACTATGTTCGCAGGATCAGAATCGCTCATGCTCAACGGCTTATCAGCTTGCTCTCCAACGGCCAACGCGGACTGGGGGCTGGGAATTTGGTATAACCGATCCGGCCGAGCATTTGAACCGCGCCGCCTGCTTCGGCGCCAAGCTCATCGCGGATCGCCTGGTAAGGTCCAGCCATCTCGGGAAATTCCTGCAGGATCTGACTGAGCGGGTGAATGCACAGCCCCATCTGCTGCGCGGCGAGATTCATTCTCACCCAGGCCCGTCCAGCCTGAAGCTGTGACAAGCGCGTGTTTTCAGCTGATTTTATCCAGGCAAATCCCTGCGCCGTGTGGATGATTGGGTCATACATTTTGACACCTTGCTCAAACGCTGTGGTGCCGGGCGTATCAAGGCCTTCTGGCGTGACAATGCCCGTCATCTTGAACAATCCCATCTGGACACCGCCAAGGTCGATTCCGTCCGGATTTTCGACCACAGCGCGGTTTCCGATACGCATCAGGTCAATACTTTCCCGGCGCGTGTGGTCGGTCTCATATTCGATGGTGAAGCCCTGCCAGGCAAGATCGATAATGCGGTCGCGCTGTGCGGGGTCGACCGTGCCGCCTATTTCAAGATCGCCCCGCCCTGCCGCGATGAGTTTGCTGAGCGTATCAGCAGCGACAGGCTGGCTTGTGTCAAATGGCTCTTTGGTCGAGCGGCGCGCCAGAATATTGGCAAATAGCGGATCCTTGGGCGCATCACTGGCGGCGGTGAACCTGACTTGCGCGATACGGCCGCCATCGTGCCGTGGATAGGCATCGCCGTCTGGAAACGGCGTCAGCTCGGCCAGATGGCCTTTCTCCGCAGCCGCGATGCGAAGCAATTCGAGCATACAGCCAAAGCCAATCGTGATC
>CAYGUD010000474.1:0-1988 GCA_964352865.1 uncultured Hyphomonas sp. | reverse complement strand
GTCACCAGACGAAAGCGCGCCGTTCTGGCTGGAATTGGATGCCCCCTCGACAGATTTTATCGCGGCCTGGAAGTCGGTCCATTTCCACGCTTCCATGCGTCGATGCGGCAGCCCCGTTTCGGCGAACGCTGAAAACGCCCGCTCGCGTTGGCCGCTTTCCGGCAGCATCGCGTAGCGCGCGATGAGCTCCAGCTCGACCGCTCCAGGATTACGAAACTTGTCTTTCAACGCGTCAATGGACAGAGCCACTATGCTGCCTCTCCCAGAACCCCATCATAGCCCTCAGCTTCAAGCCGAAGCGCCAATTCTGGTCCGCCGGTTTTGATAATTTTTCCGTTCGCCAGTACGTGTACTTTGTCCGGTTTGATATGGTCCAGCAGGCGCTGATAGTGGGTGATGACCAACATTCCGCGATCGGGGCTGCGCAGAGCATTGACGCCGTCTGAAACCGTACGAAGCGCATCAATATCAAGCCCTGAATCGGTCTCATCCAAGATCGCAAAACGCGGCTCAAGCATCATCATTTGAAAAATCTCGAGGCGCTTCTTCTCGCCGCCCGAAAAGCCAACATTCAAGGGGCGCTTCAGCATCTCGGTTGAGAGATTGAGTTGCTTGCCAAGCTCGCGCGATTTCTTGATGAAGTCAGGCGCCGAGATCTCGGCTTCACCGCGCATCTTGCGCTGGGCGTTCATCGCAGTGCGAACGAAGGTCATAACTGGCACACCTGGAATCTCAACCGGGTACTGAAATGATAGAAACAGTCCTTTCGCGGCCCGTTCCTCGGGATCCATGTCCAGAATGTCGGCACCTTCAAGCGTCGCTGTCCCGCCGGTCACTTCATATCCACCTCGGCCCGTAAGGACGTAAGACAAGGTCGATTTACCGGCCCCGTTCGGGCCCATAATCGCATGCACCTCGCCCGCAGGCACTTCCAGAGACAAACCATTGATAATGGTTTTGGTCTCGTCATCTTCGCCTACGGTGGCGCTCAGATCATCTAGTTTTAACATGTGGCGGATGTAGAGCTGATTAGCGTAGAATCAAAGGGCAAAACCGCGCAGAACTGGTAAAATCAGCCCGGCCAGTCGCGGCGGTCCATCCCGAGTAGGTTCTGGCCGCTCATAGCAGCGTCTAGATCGACTTCATTGATCAGGAAATTGGCGATGAAATGAACGCTCTCTTCCTTGCCGTGCACAACCCGCTTTAGCGCTGTGTTGATTGGCGTTGCGGCGCCTTGAGGACCGACCAGAACAAAGGCGTCCAGACCGGGCCTCAGGCCGTAATGTTCAGAATAGACCGGATTGGCTTGCAGAAACGTGTCAAACCGCTGCCATTGCCAATCCAGGTTGGAGTTAGCTCGCACAACCTGTCCAAGATAGAGGCCCGCAAAGATCACCGAATTATCGCCTCGCCCGTCAAAGGTCAAAATCTCGCCAGCGCGCCCCATATCGGCCTGTAATTTGTTGATCGTATGGATGTCCGCCAGCCAGCGATCAATCAGATGCAAGCTTTCAACGGAGAAATCGAGTTTCGAACGATCCAGACGGTTCGGCAACAGGATCAGGTTGGTTCCGTCCGGCCCCATGAATTGATCAAGCGCCTCAGTAATATTTGCAACCTGAACCGTTGGGGCGATCGTCCCAGCAGCAACTGAAACAGTTGTGCTGGGCGCCACCGAATTCGCACAAGCCGCCAAACTAATGGCGGCCCCCACAAGCCAAAATCGGGACAAGTCCGTAAATTTTCGTCTCTCGCGCGAATTCATGTCAGACACTTAGCAAAAATCGTGCCGAATTCTGCGACTAGAGCCAATCCAGTTTCGGCGAGGTTCCAGCTTCTCCCATCCAGGCATCTGCAGCAACACGACCAGCCGCGCCGCGATTGGGGTCATAAGGGTAGTTGATATTACTGCCGGAGAGAGCCCCTCCCCCCAATGCCAAAGGAGTTGGACATTAGAACGCATGAATCCGATCGTCGTTTACGAACGG
>CAYGUD010000473.1:0-1994 GCA_964352865.1 uncultured Hyphomonas sp. | reverse complement strand
CGGTATCCTCCTTGCGATCCACGCATGTTTGCAAAGATGGCGCGTTGGGCTCGATACAGCGCGATCTCGTCCTGCATGACATCCCATGGCGTTTCGGGATCATATCCTGCGCTACGGCTGATCAAGAGTGGAACCAGGCTGCCTTTTGGCGCCTCGTCCCAAGCCAAATTCCACGCCAGGTCCATGCCGTTCGAGGTGCTGGTGAATAATACAGCTTTCGGGGCCTGGCTGTCTGTAAAAGGCAAACCAACCCGATTAAGCGCGGCGCGAACCTGCGCAGGATTGTAGACGACAGCGAGGCTACCGCGATATCTGCCCGCCCCGGCGACTTCTTCCTCGACATCCACAGCCGCCGCAATCTGATCCGCGAGCGCCTGGTCAATAATTAAGTCAGCGGCGGCGAGCCGGTCTTCCGGTAAAGTTAGCCTCTCGATAAGTCGCTGAGCGCCAATAATTTTGGCCGCGGAGAATGCTTTCAACTGAGCCTCACCAACGGTCGGTGCGCGTTCATCGACGGCGATCCCGTTGATTGTATAGACGTCTCGGCTTTGTCCTTGCGCGCTAAACGCTGCGGCAAAGACCAAAATACACGTAAGCAGGATCAGACGAATCATCTTTTGGACCTCATTATTCCGGTTTTTCTTATCAACAGATAGAAGGCTCGTGAACCGTAGATGCGCGCTGGTCAGCAGCCGGAGCCCATGCTAACGCGCGCAACCATGACTACAAACGCTTCTGATTCCCTTACTTATCGCGACGCGGGTGTCGATATTGAGGCAGGCGATAACCTCGTCAAAGCCATTGGCCCGCTTGCCAAAGCGACCCGCCGCGCCGGTGTTATGGGCGGCCTTGGCGGCTTTGGCGCCCTGTTCGATCTAAAGAAAGATGGCTGGGACGATCCTGTGCTGGTTTCCGGGACCGATGGGGTCGGCACCAAATTAATGCTGGCCTTTGAGACCGGCATGCATGACACGGTCGGGATCGACCTGGTTGCGATGTGTGCCAATGATGTCCTCGCACAAGGCGCTGAGCCCCTGTTCTTTCTCGATTATTTCGCGACTGGAAAACTTGAAGGCGGGATTGCTGAAGCCGTCATTGCGGGGATTGCGGAAGGCTGCAAGCAAGCTGGATGCGCCTTGATTGGCGGCGAGACGGCAGAGATGCCGGGCATGTACCCACCCGGACATTATGACTTGGCCGGCTTTGTCGTCGGTGCGGTTGAGCGTACGAAAGTACTACCTCGCATGGACGATATGCGCGCCGGAGATGTGTTGATCGGGATTGGGTCCAGTGGCCCGCACTCAAATGGATACTCGCTCATTCGAAAAGTCGTCGAGCGGTCCGGTCTGCAATATGATGATGCTGCGCCCTTTTTGACGAATGAATCGCTCGGCACGGCACTTCTGACGCCGACGCGGCTTTATTCAGACGCCGCCTTGCCTTTGATCCGGCGAGGAGTCGCCAAGGGCCTGGCCCATATAACCGGCGGCGGCCTGACGGAAAATACGCCTCGAATGTGTCCGGACACGCTGGTACCGCGCATAGATCGTTCCACGTGGCAAATGCCGGATGTGTTCCGCTGGATTCAGGAGACTGGAAACGTCGCTGAAGACGAAATGCACAAGACGTTCAATATGGGCATCGGAATGGTTTTTGCGGTGGCGCCAGAATCTGCCGATCAAGCAATGAAGATGCTGGCGGAACACAGTGAAAGCCCCGTCATTATTGGTGATCTGGTCGACGCATGAGGCGTTTGAGGACGGCGATTCTGATATCAGGCCGCGGCTCTAATATGCAGGCAATTCTCGACGCCGCGCGGCTGGATACGTATCCAGCAAAACCTGAACTCGTTTTGGCCAACCGTCCAGACGCAGCAGGTTTGACTGTCGCAAGCACATATGACGTTGCAACGGCGCATGTAGACCACAAACCCTATGGTAAAGACCGCGAAGGGTTTGAGCGCGCCATGCAAGCGGTGCTCGAGCAGCACCAAA
>CAYGUD010000472.1:0-1996 GCA_964352865.1 uncultured Hyphomonas sp. | reverse complement strand
ATGGAGTTTCCGCCGCACAGTCCTCGATTACTGAGGGTGTCGAGCGTGCGGAACAGCAGGCGCGACCTGACAGTTTTACCGAACTTTCCAAACAATTGATGCCAGCCGTCGTGAATATCACGACATCGAAAGTCATCGCCAATGAATTGCCGATGTTCGAAGACGGCGAGCCACTCAGCGATTTCAATCCGTTCTTTGGCCGGGATCCGGAAGGGTTCAGCCAGGAAGGCGCCCTCGGATCAGGATTCGTGATTTCGGCTGACGGCTTGATCGTCACCAATGACCACGTGATCAGCGGCGCTGACGAAATCAATGCGATCTTTTCTGATGGCCGTACGCTGCGGGCCGAACTGATCGGCACTGACGCAGCGACGGACATTGCGGTTCTCAAAGTTGAACAAGACGAGCCGTTTCCATTCGTTGAATGGGCGGATAGCGAACAGGCCCAAGTTGGCGATTGGGTGATGGCGATTGGTAACCCGTTCGGTTTTGGCGGTTCTGTTTCTGTTGGCATCGTTTCGGCGCGAAATCGCGACATCAATGCTGGCAATTATGATAATTATATTCAAACGGATGCGGCCATCAATTCCGGCAATTCCGGTGGCCCGCTCTTCAATCTTGATGGCGAAGTGCTGGGCGTAAATACGGCGATCATTACGCCCACCGGCGGCTCAGTCGGCCTTGGGTTCTCGATTCCGTCCAATCTGGTGAAACAGATTAGTGAGCAGTTGATAGAGTTTGGTAAAGCCCGCCGCGGCTGGTTTGGCGTGAATATTCAGAATGCTGACCGAAGTCTCGCTCAGGCCTATGGTCTGGAAGAGGGGACCGGCGTTATCCTGACCCGCATCGACGCGGATGGTCCTGCGTCGAAGGCCGATTTCGAAATTGGCGATCTCATTCTCTCTTTCGATGGGCGACCGGTGAAAAACGAACGCGCGCTGAGCCGGATTGTCGCCGACACAGAGATTGGAAAATCCGTCGATGTCGAAGTGGTCCGCGATGGCCGCACGCGCATGGTCACATTCGAGCTCGGCGAACTTAGCTCAAATGATGACGCGGACGATGAAGAAGCCATCGAAACAGACAGCACGCTGACCGATAATCCGCTCGGCGTTGATTTTGTCGAACTGTCAGAAACGGATCGACGACGTTACCGCATCCCGAGTGATGTGAATGGTGTTCTGGTGCGATCTGTCTCGCCGCGTGGCCCGAGCTTTGGCAAGCTTCGCAAAGGTGATGTGATCATCGAAATGGCGTTTGAAACGGTCGAGACACCGGAAGAAGCCTTGCTCGCCATGGATCAGGCCGTTGGCCGCGATGGGCAGCCACTCTTGCTGCGCATATTCCGCCAGAACGGTACCTTGTTCCAGGCGATTGATATCGACGTGCGCGGCTAGGCTAATCGCGCCAGACGATCTCACTGTCAGTATAGCCCTGAAAGTACAGGGCGGCGGTTAAGTCGCTGACTTCAATCGCGGCATCAGCGGCGTCTGCGACAATCGGTTTTGCGTGTACGGCGAGGCCAAGGCCAGCCGCCTCGATCATTGCCAGATCATTCGCCCCGTCGCCCATAGCCAGGGCGTCCAGTCGGTTTAGGCCATTGGCAAAAGCGGCATCATCCATGGCTTCCAATTTGGCTTCTCTGCCAAGGATCGGCATGCCAACTTTCCCAGTTAAGACTGAACCATTGTCGAGCAATCGATTGCCGCGATCCCCCTGAAATCCGACGGTCTCGGCAACGCGCGAGGTAAAGAATGTGAAACCGCCTGAGACGAGTAAGCAATAGGCCTTGTTGGCCGTCATGGTTGCCGTCAGCGTCCGGGCGCCTGGCATCAATGTGATCTTTTCCACATAGCATTGTTCCAGCGCCGTGAGGGACAGGTCCTTTAACTTGCCGACGCGTTCGGTCAGCGCCTGTTCAAAATCCAGCTCCCCGGCCATAGCCCTGGCCGTGATGGCTGCAATCTCGTCTTTCAGGCCAGCATAGGCTGCGAGT
>CAYGUD010000471.1:0-2004 GCA_964352865.1 uncultured Hyphomonas sp. | reverse complement strand
ATCAATAAAAGCGGCCTGGAGCGGACATCGCGGTTCGGACGCAAATGGTTTGGCTGGCTGGAAATTATCTCGCATCCTCGGCTGACCTTTCTGACGGGCAAAACGATGGAGCGGGTTGTCGCGCTGTTTCTGACAGCCTTTGCCGCCTCAATCCTGGTGCCGCTGCCGCTGACCAATTCGACCCCGGCCGTCGCTGTCGCGATTGTCGCCTTCGGATTGATGGCGAGAGATGGTATTCTGGTCATTCTTGGCGCAATTCTAGGCTCTGTCTGGATCGGCATCCTGCTCACCGGATCGACCTGGATTATCACCTCGCTGAAGACGATGATCACCGGCTGAACCCCGAGATGACAGAATGGTTAGCCCCCGTGCCCCGTTGCCGCATGGACTCTTGCTCCGTCCCGCACGATTCTAGGGGTCATGTTGGACCGACTTGATCCTTTTCTGAAGACTTGGCGCTGGCCAGCGCTGGCGCTCGCTGTCGCTGGCTTCATGCTGGCGGCGGCTCATGCGTTTGAGACATTCGCCTATCTCGCGCCCTGCCCGCTCTGTTTGAGGCAACGCGAAGTCTACTGGGCGATTGTTGCGATGACCGTGACGGCGCTCATCCTGTGGCAGATCCGCCAGAACCCGCGCTTTATCATGGCGTTCAACATCATGCTCGGCCTGGTCTTCCTGACCGGTGCTGTCGTCGCCGCCTATCATGCCGGTGTCGAGTACAAGTTCTGGCCCGCGCCCAGCGGTTGCCTCGCCGAAAGCGTCAATATGGACGCGATTGATCTGTCAAACTTGAATGAGCGTCAGGCTGCACCGTCCTGTACAGAAGACCCCTGGCAAGGCCGTTATGGCTTGTCCATGGCTGGCTGGAACGCCTTGATTTCGCTTTTTCTCGCAGCGATCAGTTTTCGCGCCGCAGGGATCAGCCTGCCAAAGCCGCGAACTTTCAGCCTAGCTGAGTAGAAAATAAGCGATTGCCAGAGAGATGACCGCGCCAATGGTTGGCCACAGGCGGAGCTTGCGGTACCAGATCGGTAATTCAGGCGAGACGCTGTCATAGATATAATGCAGCAATATTCCGCCTGCCATAGACGCAAAAATCCAGTTTTGCATGCCATATCGGAAGCCCGCCATAACCAGGCCCCACCCCGCCAGCGCGCCAATGATGGATGGCCCGAGTTCAGCGAAGCGTGGTCGTTCACGTTTCGCGATTTCAGCGCCCCAGCGTACACCGCCAATGAAACTGAATATCACGGCTGAATAGACGAGAAGCCAAAGGGCCGCTGTATTCAGCAGGGCCAAATCTTCGCGCCAGACGAGCATCGCGCCCGCCGCAGAGGCAAACGGAATGATACCGGCAAACATAAGCGCCATTGGCACTTGAGGGGGAGCAGATCGAAACATTACGCAATTCCTTCGACCATATTCATCGCATATCAATTTTACTGGCCTATTAAGAAAATATGCCACGACGACTAATTGCTCTGCTTATTGCGCTGTACGCAATTGCCTTTGCCTTTGGGGCGATGGCGGCAATTCGCTGGCCGAGCCTGATGATGCTGGCAAGTTTCATGCTCGAAGAAGAGGCCATGTCCGGTTTGACAGGGATAAACTGGCGCGAGCTCGGAATTGTCTATGGCGCGCCGTATTTTCTCGCTGCTTTGTGTTTTTACGCCTCAGCGCTGAGTCTCGGCAATAAACAGAAAGCCGCCCGGATCTGGTATTTCCTGGGCGCGATTGCTGGTTTTCCCTGTGTGTTCCTGGTTGATTTCGAAACTGGCTGGTGGCGCGACCCAAGCGCCGGCGAAGGCGCTGTCGCAGGCGCTGCTGCAGGCGCTGTCCTGCTCGGCATTGCGGTCTGGGTCTTGTGCCGGTCGAAAAAGCCGGAAATTGTTGCACCTGTAGAATCCCCGCAAGACGCTCAAGTCGTGGTTCTGGCCCAGGCGCTGGCGGAGGCTCAGTCCAAACCCAAGCGCCAATACAGAAAACCCGTTTCAGCTGCCGTGG
>CAYGUD010000470.1:1603-2013 GCA_964352865.1 uncultured Hyphomonas sp. | reverse complement strand
TCCTTTAAGAGCGATTACCGCCCGGTCTCGGTCCTCAACTCCGTTTGCAGAACGGTTGTTATAGCGGAAATCAAACTCCGCCAGATAACGATGCAAGTGCTTTTTGGAGCAGTGCTGGTACGTGCCTTTCATCCCGCGCTTGAACACGCTGAAATAATTCTCAACGGTCTGTGTGTGCACGTCTGGGGCTTTGTAGTTCACGTACTCGCCTTTGGCGTGGTTCACCGTCTGATGGCGGATAAACTCGCGACCAATACCCTTATAGACGTTGGCCTGATCGGTCAGGATACGCGTCTCAGCGTCCACGTTCTCTTTGACAACTGGCCAGATTGTCTTGCGAGACAAGTCATCGATAACGACAGATCGTGCTTGCTTGGTTTCTCGGTCGATCAGAGAGAACAATAAAATTT
>CAYGUD010000470.1:0-1593 GCA_964352865.1 uncultured Hyphomonas sp. | reverse complement strand
ATAGACGCCCTGCTTGTTCTTCCGGCCCCGCTCCGTGCCGATGAAGGTTTCATCAACTTCCACGTCGCCGCCGCCACCGCCCATAGGGGATAGCTCGCCGGAACGCATGGCTTCGCGAATGCGGTGACACAGGAACCACGCCGTCTTGTATTGGACCTCCAGAACGCGATGCATCTGGTGAGCGCTAAAGCCTTTCTTGCTGCTCACCATTAAATAGATCGCTTGAAGCCACTTATGCATAGGCAGGTGGCTTTCTTCAAAGATGGTGCCTTTGCGAACGGTAAACTGCTTGCGGCAGTCCTTGCATTTGTATAGGCCGTGCCGCTCAATGCCTTCTGGGTTCTTGCGAGATGGCTTGGTCCGAACGCCCTTAAGGTGCGTAGAGTTATCTATCGTGCCGCAATGCGGGCACACGCGGCCATCAGCCCACAAAATGGACTCCACATGAGCGAATGCAGCAGCTTCGTCATGGAAATAGGCTTTGGACAGAATGGACATGGAAAACTCCTATGCCCTCAAGATAGGGGAACAGGCGTGGTTTGTCAAATACATAATGTCCAATATTTTTAACGCAAATTGCGTATTTGCCAGCAATCGCCCTTTGACAGCTGGCTTGAGAGTGTTACCTCCCGGCCCTTAAACAAGGAGCCCTATCGATGAGCGATCTCCAATCTCTCGCAGAAACCGCAAAAGCCTGGCCGTTCGAACAAGCGCGTGCCTTGCAAAAACGCCTGCGCAATATGGAGAAACAAGGCAAACCGAAACAGGGTCCTGTCGTTTTCGAGACCGGCTATGGCCCATCCGGTCTGCCGCATATCGGGACGTTTGGCGAAGTCGTGCGCACGACGATGGTCAAACAGGCCTTCGAAGCGCTGACTGGCGGCGAGATTGAAACCAAGCTGATCTGTATTTCAGATGACATGGACGGCATGCGGAAAATCCCGCCAACTGTGCCCAACCCCGAAGCGCTGCAAGACTATATGCAAAGACCGCTGACTTCGGTGCCGGATCCGTTCGGCACGCATGACAGCTATGGCGCGCATATGGGCGCGCGGCTGTGCGCCTTTCTGGACAGTTTCGGGTTTGACTATGAGTTCCTGTCCGCCACTGATTGCTACAAGGACGGCACGTTTGACCCGATGCTGCTCAGGGCGCTCGAAAAGTTCGATGAGATCATGGCAGTTATGCTGCCCACCCTCGGCGCCGAGCGCCAGGCGACTTACTCGCCATTCCTGCCAATCTCGCCGACCACAGGCCGGGTGCTCTATGTGCCAATGAAAGCCACGGATCCAAAAGCTGGCACCATCACATTCGAAGACGAAGACGGCACTGACACCACTTTGCCGGTGACAGGCGGCAATGTGAAACTGCAATGGAAGCCTGATTTCGGCATGCGCTGGGCAGCGCTCGGCGTCGATTTTGAAATGTTCGGCAAAGACCATCAGGACAATGCGCCAATCTATTCCAAGATTACCCGCATACTCGGCTGCCAGCCGCCGCAGCAATATGTCTATGAGCTCTTCCTCGACGCGGATGGCACCAAGATTTCCAAGACCAAGGGCAATGGTATCGCCGTCGAAGAATGGCTGAAAT
>CAYGUD010000469.1:0-2014 GCA_964352865.1 uncultured Hyphomonas sp. | reverse complement strand
GGCGGGCTTCGCTCAGGTTCATATTTGTGTCCGCAAGCGCTGTGGCATTGCCATCAATTTCGACTTTCAGACGGCAAACCTCTTCGGACACATTGTCTGGGTTGGCGCAAAATTCTGCAACCGTCATATCTGATGGGAGGCCAGTGGCGCATCCCGCGAGAGTTGCGGCGAGCATACTGCCCACCAGAAGTGATCTAATACGCATTTTGCGTTCCTCTTATTTCCCCAACACCCACCATCATGCAGATGATGTGCCACAAAAGCCTGAAACCTGCCTTGGAAATTCCACCAAAACTGTGGCATGGCGCCTGCAAGGGCAATAAAAACCCGCCAAAATGCCTGAAGCAAGGAATTAGCGCATTATGACTCGGAAATATTTCGGAACGGATGGAATCCGTGGCACTGCGAACACACCTCCGATGACGCCGGAAATCGCAATGCGCTTGGGGATGGCAGCCGGAAAGTACTTTCGTACGACCAGTCCGCGTCGCCACAGCGTCGTGATCGGCAAGGATACGCGTCTGTCTGGCTATATGATTGAGCCCGCTTTGGTCGCAGGCTTCACCTCAGTCGGGATGGATGTGACGCTTTTCGGTCCGCTGCCCACACCTGGCGTGGCGATGATGACCCGGTCTCTGCGCGCTGACCTGGGCGTGATGATTTCGGCCAGCCACAACTCTTATGAAGACAATGGCATAAAACTCTTCGGCCCGAACGGATACAAGCTCTCCGACGAGATCGAGCTGGAGATTGAAAGCCGCATGGATCGCGCCTTGGATGACAAGCTTGCCGCCTCGGACGATCTTGGCCGAACGCAACGTATTGATGATGCCCAAGCGCGCTATGTCGAAATCGTCAAGGCCAGCTTTCCGCGGGGGATGAACTTGAAAGGGCTTCGGATCTGCGTCGATTGCGCCAATGGCGCCGCTTACAAAGTCGCCCCGGTAGCTCTGTTCGAGCTTGGTGCAGAAGTGTTCAAGATTGGCGTCGAGCCGAATGGCTTCAATATCAACGAAGAAGTCGGCTCTACTGACACGCGGGCGCTCAAGGAAGCTGTTCAGACCTATCGCGCTGATATCGGCATCGCGCTGGATGGGGATGCAGATCGCTGCATCATTATCGACGAGAAAGGCAACGAGGTTGACGGCGATCAACTGATTGGCCTGATCGCTGAGCATTGGAATGATTCAAACCAGTTGTCGCAGCCCGGTGTGGTCACAACTGTGATGTCCAATCTCGGTCTTGAGCGCCATCTCGAAAGCCTGGGCATCGCATTGGAGCGCACGAAAGTCGGTGACCGCTATGTCGTTGAGCGAATGCGCGAAGGTGGATTCAATCTCGGCGGCGAGCAATCCGGGCATATTGTCATGTCTGACTATTCAACCACTGGGGATGGCTTGATGGCGGCGCTACAAGTGCTCGCCGTCATGGTTGAGCGCGAGCAACCTCTATCTGAGATCGCTCACGTGTTTGATCCAGTACCGCAAAAACTGGTCAATGTGCGGTTCAAATCCGGGGCGCCTCTGGAAGAAGACTCCGTTCAAACGGCAATCGCGGCGGCTGAGAAAAAGCTCGGTAAGAAAGGGCGTCTGGTGATCCGCAAATCTGGCACTGAGCCGCTCATTCGGGTCATGGCAGAAGCGACCGACGCAAAGCTGATGAACCACGCCGTGGACTCTGTGGCCGACGCCGTGCGTGCGGTCAGCTAGGAATCAGGCCCTCAATTGCCGCAAGCCCTGCATGGCTTGCCACTTGTTCAGCATTCTCAGCTGTCACGCCGCCTAAGGCATAGACGGGTAAATCTGCGGCCTGAGCAATTGCTCTGAAACGTTGAGGACCAAGCGGGCAAGATGCGCTCGGGCTGTTGGACGGAAACACTGCGGAAAATAACACCGCATCCATTCCGGATCTTGCTGCCCGCCGGATTGCCGCTGGTGAATGCGCGCTTGAGGTTTGGAGTGCGAACTGCCGGCGCCAGGTCTGCGCCTCTGACAGTTTTGCCTCTGGCCAGTGG
>CAYGUD010000468.1:0-2014 GCA_964352865.1 uncultured Hyphomonas sp. | reverse complement strand
CGCAGCGGTCCAAGACACCCGCCCTGAAGGGCAACCCACAACGTCGCGGTGTTTGTACCCGCGTGTACACAACCACACCGAAAAAGCCGAACTCGGCGCTTCGAAAAGTGGCGAAAGTCCGCCTGACGACTGGGTTTGAATCGCTTTGTTATATCCCAGGTGAAGGTCACAACCTCCAGGAGCACTCTGTTGTGCTGATCCGTGGTGGTCGTGTGAAAGACCTTCCTGGTGTGCGTTACCACATTCTTCGCGGCGTTCTGGATACCCAGGGCGTTAAAGACCGTAAGCAACGTCGTTCGCATTACGGCGTCAAGAAGCCGAAATAAGGGAGGGCTAAAACATGTCTCGTCGTCACCGTGCTGAGAAACGTCAGGTCCTGCCTGATCCGAAATTTAAAGATATCATTCTGTCCAAATTCATGAATCAAATCATGAAAGACGGAAAAAAGTCTACTGCTGAACGTATTGTCTATGGGGCGCTCGATCTGGTCGAGACTCGCGCCAAGAAAGACCCTGTCGAAGTCTTCCACGAAGCGCTGGAAGCGATTTCACCTGCGGTTGAGGTTCGCTCTCGCCGTGTCGGTGGTGCGACTTACCAGGTCCCCGTCGAAGTGCGTCCGGAGCGCCGTCAGGCGCTGGCCATTCGTTGGCTTGCTGCGGCTGCCGGCAGCCGCAACGAAAACACCATGCGTGAGCGTCTTGCAGGTGAGCTGATGGATGCTTCCCAAGGGCGCGGAAACGCTGTGAAGAAGCGCGAAGACACGCACAAAATGGCGGAAGCCAACCGTGCGTTCTCGCACTATCGCTGGTAAATTAACAGTTTCAGGGTCCTTCGGGACTAATCAATGAAGGTAAAGGCCATGGCCCGCGAATACACGCTGGATCGCTATCGTAACTTTGGAATCATGGCGCATATCGACGCCGGCAAGACCACGACCACAGAGCGCATTCTTTATTACACTGGTAAGTCGCACAAAATTGGCGAAGTGCATGATGGCGCTGCGACAATGGACTGGATGGAACAGGAACAAGAGCGCGGGATCACGATTACGTCTGCTGCGACGACCACGTTCTGGGAGCGCACTGAAGACGGTTCAACACCGCTTTCTGACAAGTATCGTTTCAACATCATTGATACGCCCGGACACGTCGATTTCACAATTGAAGTTGAGCGTTCGCTGGCGGTGCTTGATGGCGCGGTTTGCGTACTTGATGCCAATGCGGGTGTTGAGCCTCAAACGGAAACTGTTTGGCGCCAGGCTGATCGTTACAGCGTGCCGCGCATCGTCTTCGTCAACAAGATGGACAAGATCGGCGCGGATTTCTTTAACTGCGTCCACATGATCAAAGACCGCACGGGCGCGATCCCGGCGCCGATTCAGATGCCAATTGGCGCTGAAACCGAGCTTGAGGGTCATATCGATCTGTTGACGATGAAAGAATGGGTTTGGGCCGGCGAAGATCTCGGCGCGACTTGGGAACTTCGTGAAATTCGCCCTGAACTCGCAGAAAAAGCTGCAGAGATGCGGGCTGAACTGATCGAGATCGCCGTCGAAATGGACGATGATGCGATGGAGCAATATCTTGAAGGCAACGAGCCTTCGATTGAAAAGCTTCGCGAGCTCATCCGTAAGGGTACATTGTCTATGGCATTCGTGCCTGTGCTGTGTGGCTCGGCGTTCAAGAATAAGGGCGTGCAGCCAATGCTGAACGCAGTTGTCGACTTCCTGCCAGGTCCTCTCGACGTGCCAGCCTATAAGGGCTTTGCACCAGGTGATGAGACTGAGACGCGGAACATTGAACGCTCTGCTGATGATGCGCAGCCATTCTCTGGCCTGTCTTTCAAGATCATGAACGACCCATTTGTTGGGTCGCTGACATTCGTCCGTATCTATTCAGGTACGCTGACGAAAGGCGGATCGATCCTGAACTCGACAAAAGGCAAGCCTGAGCGTGTCGGCCGCATGATGATGATGCACTCCAATAACCGTGAGGAAATCGAGGAAGCCTTTGCG
>CAYGUD010000467.1:0-2019 GCA_964352865.1 uncultured Hyphomonas sp. | reverse complement strand
TCAATCGAAAGCGCATCTCGATGCACAGGAACAGCGGCGTGCGGCCCGTAAACAATCGCGGCCAAGTTCGCCTAAAAAAGGCCCGCGCAAGAGCCAGGAACGCCATCAGGGCAAACGTCCGAGTCATGGCGGGGGACAACGTCGTCCAGCCCGACGGGAACCTGATCCTGACAGTCCTTTCGCGGCCCTCGCAGCCCTCTTGCCGGACAAGCCAAAGCCCAAACCAAATCCCAGGCCAAAACCCAAAAAGCGCAAACCCAAGGCGCTGAAAGCTGACGCGCCTGCTGTGCCTGCCGAGACCAAAACCGCCCCAGTAGAGGCTGCAGAACCAACTCAGGCACCAGAGACAAAGCCCACGAATGAGTGAACCGGCTGACGGCGGCATTCGGGTTGATATCTGGCTCTGGCGCGCCCGGTTTTTCAAGACCCGGGCCCTGGCGACAGACTATGTCAGCCGCAAAGGCATTCGGATCACCCGCCACGGTCAGACTCGGAAAACCTCTAAAGCCGGTCAGCGTATTGCTCCGGGGGATGTACTGACTTTCTACAAAGCCAAGGCGATCGAAACCGTTGAAGTGCTGGACGTCGGCGAACGGCGCGGTCCGGCTGCAGAAGCCGCAGGGCTTTACAGACGCCCTGCGGCCAGCGCATAAGGCCAGCATGCTAGGGTTTCTCAAAAGTCTTTTCAGCTCGGATGAGCAATTACCGCCGGTTCGGGATCTCGATCCATATGAGGCTGCTGCAGCTTTGCTTGTGGAAGCCGCGCTGGTTGATGGTGTCTATGCGAATCTCGAAAGCGACATGATTGCCGAGATTCTGGTCACCAGCTTCAATATGGACGCAACCCGCGCCGACGAAGTGCTTCTTAATGGCGAGCAAATTGCGGAAGACGCAACGGATACGCACGCCTTGACCCGCCACGTCAAAACACTGCCGGTCAGTGAGCGATCAAGCGTCATTGAAGGCCTTTACCGCGTCTCACTCGCCGATGGTGATGCCTGCAAGTACGAAGAATCCTTCATCAGACATGTCGCCAGCTTGCTGCATATTGATGATGTCACCCGCGCGCACGCCCGCAAAAGAGCAGAACTAAACGCTCCGTGACAGTCCTGTGCATTGACTTGTCCCCAGTGCGAAGCCATGTGCTGCGCTGCATTAGAAATTACTGAGTTTACTGATGACTTATATCGTCAAGGATGCCTGCATCCGCTGCAAGTATATGGACTGTGTTGAAGTCTGTCCGGTTGATTGCTTTTACGAAGGCGAGAATATGCTCGTCATCGATCCTGACGAGTGCATCGATTGCGGCGTGTGTGAGCCGGAATGTCCGGTTGAAGCCATCACCCCAGATACCGATGATGAGCCCGATGCGAAATGGCTGAAGCTCAATACTGAGTACGCGAAAATCTGGCCAAACATCACGCGGATGAAAGAGCCACCTGCAGACCGCGAAGAGTTTGCGCAAAAAACCAATAAACTCGCCGAATTCTTCAGCCCGAATCCGGGTGAAGGCGACTAGATTCGGATCGGCGCGCGATCGCCGAGTATCCAGCGCAGCAAGTCAATCACATCGAATGCCAGTGAGACCCCCATCACAATCGCGGCGACAACCAGCCATCGCGAAAACAGCGTCTTATGATAGGTCTTCCAACCTCTTACAGTGATGATGTAGATCAGCGTTGGCGTCCAGAAAATGATATGCCCAAGCCCCAGGAGCCGGGTGAAGCCAAACAGCGAATAGGCGACAATCGTACCAATCATCCCGAGCACAGATCCGAGCAGGATCCATTTGGCTTCGCGATAGCTGAAACTGAACGGGATTGCGAGCGCCAGGATCGCCACCATGAAATTCACCCAGACGATGACCCAGGCTGGGCTATTCGCCTCCATTTCTGTCATGAACTGACTGAAGATCTCCATCTATTTCCCCTCCTTCGCCTGCAGATGTTGGTTCGCACTTATACACGCCTAAGTGGCGCCGAGAAAAGCCCGCCCGATTAATCGAAACACTGTTACTAT
>CAYGUD010000466.1:0-2020 GCA_964352865.1 uncultured Hyphomonas sp. | reverse complement strand
CGCCTGGGGGGACTGGCCATCCTGATCGGAACCCTTATCGGCGGTAGCCTGAGCTTTATCATTCTGGTTTCGGCTTATGGGGTCGATCCCGCCGCGACGGTCAATTCTCTGTTCAGCGGACTGAGCGCCAGCGCGCTCGGCATGGGCGCGCTTTCCGGACTCGTGGTCACGGCGTTCCTGATTGGTCTTTGGGACGATATCTGGACGGCAAATACAAAGCTGAAACTGCTGATTCTCGCTCTGTCATGCGGAATTTCAGCGGTGTTCGGCCTGGTCCCGGAGAGCCTGACAACGCCTTGGGGAGCTGTTTCCGCCTCTGTATTCCTGATTGTTGGCAGCGCGCTATGGCTCCTGGTTTTCATCAACGCTGCGAATTTCATGGACGGCTCTAACGGGCTCGCCATCGGGTGCCTGGCGATCATGCTGGCGGGTTTAGCGTTTAGCGCGGCAATGGCGGGCACGATCAGTTTCAATCTATGGTGGTTTCCACTATTCGGCGCCATTGCCGGATTTCTGATGCATAATCTTCGCGGAAAACTCTATGCCGGGGATGCTGGCGCCTTGGGATTGGGCGCGCTGTTTGCCGGACTCGGCCTTGTCTCAGGCCTGGAAGTCTGGACGGTCGCGACGCTTGCATTGCCCTTCCTGATCGATGTTTTGCTGACGCTGATCTGGCGCGCAAAACATGGGCGCAACTGGCTCGATGCGCATCTTGATCATGCTTATCAGCGTTTGATTGATCGTGGCTGGAGCCATCTCGAAACGGCTGTCATGTATTGGGGCTTATCAGCGACAACGGCCGTTTTGGCCTATATTGGCGCGCAAGCCGGTGGCTTTGCACCTTTCCTGATCTTCTGGACTTTGACGGTGGCGGGGAGCCTAATCTGGATCCGGCATCGGCGCGCCGCGCATCAGCTCGATCTCAGCGATTAAGCCATCTGCGCCAAATGTCTGCGCCTTCATATTCGGCCGGCAGGACCATGCCACGGGCAGCAAGAGAATGATCATCGCGGCGCCGGCAATCGCCGCCTCAACGCCGCCTTTGCCAGTCATATTGGTCAATCCAACATAGACCAGACCAAGCCCCAGAAGCGTTCCTAAAAGGCCCAATGCAAAGAGCGCGGTTCGCCATGGCGGGGAAAAGCCATGCCGGATCTCAAGCTGCGGATTGACCCGCTTAAGCCCTTGCGCAATCGCAACAATCAAGCCGAAGAATTCATCCCGCGCGCCACCGGAATCGGTAAATTCTATTTTCGTTGTTTCCGTCTCTGACGTGAGGTGCAGCCAGGCGCTGCGTGTGCCGCGATACGCCACTGTGTTCCAACTTGCAGAAATGATATTGGCGAGACTGAGCGCTGTCGCTCCGCCTCGCCGCACCAAATGGTCGTCTTTGATCGCCCAGGTCTGGGATTTGCGAACAGGCGCTGGCTTGAAAATATATTCCCGCATCAGCGCCTCGCTCTTTTACATGTTCGGATAGGCCGGACCGCCGCCACCTTCTGGTGTTACCCAATTGATGTTCTGGTTCGGGTCTTTGATATCGCAGGTCTTGCAGTGGATGCAGTTCTGCGAATTGATCTGAAAACGCGGCGCTTGGCCGTCTTCAATCACCCATTCATAGACGCCTGCCGGGCAGTAACGCGCCGAAGGCCCGTTAAAGACATCGAATTCAGATGCCTTTTGCAGCCCGAGATCCGCAACCTTCAAATGCTTCGGTTGATCCTCGGCATGATAGGTATTGGTGAACGAGACATTGGTCAGCTTGTCAAAACTCAGCACGCCGTCTGGTTTCGGATACTCAATCGGCTTCATTTTATTGGCCGGTTTGAGATATTCATGATCGGCTTTGCCATGCTTAAGCTGCGGAATGTAGCCGAAGCCGACCAGATAGCGCATCCACATGTCCGGCATTCCGATCACCGCGCCTGGCAACGTCCCAAAGCGTGACATCAGAGGCTTCACATTGCGGACGCGCGCGAGGTCGGGCCAGACCCAGCTATCGCGAACAGCGCCTTGATAC
>CAYGUD010000465.1:0-2022 GCA_964352865.1 uncultured Hyphomonas sp. | reverse complement strand
TCCTGGATCTCCACGGCCATCGCTGGATAGCCGCGCTGCATATTCGAAGCGGCGCACAAAACGGCATCGACATCTTTCGGGTCGCGGCCTGCGGTTTCGAGGGCAACTTTGGCGGCATTCACGGCGATTTCGGCAAGCACAGAGATCTGCTCGTTCGGGCGCTCCGGAATCGAAGGGCGCATAATATCTGGATCTACAATGCCGGATTTATTGACCACATAGCGCGACTTGATCCCGGAGGCTTTCTCGATGAACTCGACATTTGAATGCGTTTTGGGCTCGGCCGTGCCGGCTTCGATTTCAGCCGCGTGCGCCGCATTCCATTTATCCGCCCAGGCATTGTAGCTTTCAACCAGCTCAGCATTCGACACTGACTCAGACGGTGTCCATAGGCCTGTGGCCGAAATAACAGGAGTAATCATGGGGACCTCATGCGCGTCGTCGTGCGCTCTAGTTCTTTTACTCGGTTTAGAGCGTGGATTGATTTCGGTCGAGCAGAAGCTGCACTAGCGCGATACGGGAATTCCGGCGGCTTCGTCGCGCGCGGCGCGTTCGCAATCGCGCCTGGCATCAGGTGTCGGCAATTCGCGGCACTCATCGACCCGTCTGTCATCATATATGTCCTGACCAATCGCGCAGCCTGCGATCAAACCGGAAAGGGCCAAGACGAGGATCGCCGACTTCATCAGTCCTTCCTCGCGCCAGCGATTTCGCGTTCGAGTTCCCGCTTTTCCGCATCACTTTCGCGGCGTGCCACATCCTGGGCTTGTTCTTGTCGATCGCGCTCTGCCTCTTGGATGGCGTCTGCGATACAGCGGTTTTTGCTCGAGGCATCGCTGATTGAATCGCATTGGGTATAGGCGCGGTCGCGATCATATTCAGTGCTCGAGACGCAGGCTGTGATGAGCCCTGCGGCGGCAAGGATGAGCAGTGGTTTCATTTCGTGTACTCCTGGACTTCAGTGTGGCGAGGGCAGGCGAGTTCGTGATCATTGTAGAGTCCGCAAGCTTGCATCCAAGCATATACGATTGTCGGTCCGACAAATTTGTGGCCGCGTTTTTTGAGCGCTTTCGAGCAGGCGTCTGATATGTCTGTTTTGGTCGGCCCGTCGCGATAGTGTTTCCAGGCGCCAATGATAGGAGTGTTGTCGACAAAGCTCCAGCAGACGTCGGAAAAGTCTTCGCCCTGGTCAAACCCGTCCAGATAGGCGCGGGCATTGCCGATGCAGGCTTCGATCTTTTTCGGGCTGCGAATGATGCCTGGATTGGTCAGGGCTTTTTCCACGCGGGCCTGGTCCCATCCGGCAATTTTCTCTGGATCGAAACCCTCAAATTCTTCGCGCATGCTGTCACGCTTGCGCAATATCGTAATCCAGGAGAGCCCAGCTTGCATGCCATCGAGCTGTAGCTTTTCCCATAGCGCTCGCGAGTCATATTCCGGCACACCCCATTCTTCATCATGATAGGCGCGGTACAAAGCGTCATCCATGGGCGCCCAGCCGCAATGTGTGTGATCTGTCATGTTTGTTTCATAGCGTCCTGTTCGCGGACAAGCCAATCGGGTTTTGTGATTGTGACAGGGGTTTCATTAAGCGTCACGGTCGCGCCCGCCGCTTCGGCTTTGATAAGGCGGTCAACGCGGATCCGCGCCAGGCCGTCACCCCCTTCATGGCTGCTGACGGTTCCGACGGGCGCGGGCGCAAGCAATTCTGCGCCGGTTTCGACTGCGGACCGCGCGTCAACGCTGAAGCGTAGCGTACGTTTGCGGATCTGGCCGCGGCGATGCATGCGGCTGACCACTTCCTGGCCGACAAAGCAGCCTTTCTTTAGGGCCACGCCGCCGAGAACATCCATATTGATGTCGGCTGGGAATACTTCGGCAGCGCCGAAGTCGAACCCTTGTTCCGGAATTCCATGGGTGATCCGGTCGGCGTGGTAGGCACTCATCGACTGGTCTTGATCGACTTGGTCCAGTGTCACGAAACTGCGCACCCGTCCGCCTGGATAACGCGGATCCTGGTAG
>CAYGUD010000464.1:0-2024 GCA_964352865.1 uncultured Hyphomonas sp. | reverse complement strand
TAGACTTTGATTTGCTCAATTGGACTCTTTGCCCAGTGCGTCAGAAACGCCCGTAGATGAAGCCGATTTAGGTGTTGAATATGGCGATGCTCAATTGGCTCAGCCGGTCAGCAGCGTTCCGGTTCAAAGTCGCGGCGTCCGTATTAACGGCCAATCTGTGCTCCCGGGACAAACCTTTAGCCAGGTCTCACAAAACAATCTGGCGTCGGCCTCTATTGTGGCGGTAGATCCAACCAATGCGGCGCAGTCAGCCCAGCCAGCTGCACCCGACAATTCCCCGCTGACCCGAAATGCCCGGGCCTTCTCTAATCCTGATGGTAAACCAACAGTCTCCCTGATTGTCGGTGGTCTCGGAACCAATCCCTCCAGAACCCGTGCGGCCATTGAAGAACTGCCGCCGGAAGTCACACTGTCTTTTGCGCCGACAGCCGACAATCTCCGCGGCTGGGTTCGCGACGCGCGCCGGGCCGGGCACGAAGTTCTGATCGAACTGCCAATGGAACCCTATGATTATGGCCGCCTAAGCCCGCACGCTCAGGTTATGCAAGTCGGCGTTTCTGCGGACGTCAACAAACAGCGCCTCGCCAAACTTCTGGCGCGGACCCCCGGCTATGTCGGCGTGATGAATTATCAGGGAGCCAAGTTTGCAACTGAAGCAAGCGCCGTCCAACCCATCCTTGAGGCATTGAGCGACAAAGGCCTGGCTTTCTTTGAAGATGGCACACTTGTGCGGTCCGAGTTCGGATCCAGCGCCCAGCAAACGGGTCTTGCCTTTGGTAAAGCGACGACGTGGGTTGATGCCCGTCCTGAAGCGGACGAGATCTCGCAACAGCTGCTTCTCCTCGAGAGCACGGCGCGCGAACAAGGCAGAGCGCTCGGAACTGGCATGTCATTTCCAGTGACGCTCGATATTCTCAAGGATTGGCTGCCAACGCTGGAAGAGAAGGGCATCGCGCTCGCGCCCGCGTCCTATTACGCAAAGCAGTCCAGAACGTCTGGTCAGGTGCGTCAGGCTAGTCTAAATCCGCAAGGGTGAGTGAGAAGAAACGAGACCCGTCGCTGTATCGCGCAAATGTTGGCCTGGCTTTGTTTTCAAAGGCGGGCCACGTCTTTGTCGGGCGCCGGGTGAATGGCCGCGGCGCGTTTCAATGGCAAATGCCCCAGGGCGGCGTCGATAAAGGCGAAGAGCCTGTCGAGGCTGCGCTGCGCGAAATGGATGAGGAAATCGGTGTTGCTGCCAAGCTCGTCGATATTCTCGAAGAGACCGATGACTGGCTCTATTATGATTTTCCGCCAGATCTGTTGCGCCGCATGGGCGGACCGTATCTGGGCCAGAGGCAAAAGTGGTACGCACTGCGCTTCAAAGGCTCAGACAGCGACGTCCGGCTCGACAAACACACACCGGAATTCGACGCCTGGCGCTGGGCGAAACTGGACGAAATCCCAGATCTGATCGTGCCCTTCAAACGGCCCGTCTATGAGGATGTCGCGACGCGGTTCCAGAAATGGTCAGAGCCTGTCTAGGCCAGGAATTCCCTTTCCAAACGAAACCAACTGCTCCAATGCTGATCTGAACAGAACCAGCCGGGAGGGTCGAACAGATGGGCAAGACACTGCTTATGATACACGGTGTCGGGTGCGGCGGCGAGGTTTGGGACCGGATGAAGCGCGACTTCGTGATGGCCGGCTGGACCTGCGAAGCACCGACACTATTTGCCGATCTGCGAACGCGGTCTGACCCACCGAGCGGGCTGGCCGACTTGACGCTGACAGACTATATCAAGGCCGCTGCAGATCATGCCGATGCGATCACAGCGCGCGAGGGCGAGCCCCCTGTCATCATAGGCCATTCCATGGGCGGTATGATCGCTCAGAAACTGGTCGAGCAAGGGCATGTCCGGGCCGGTATTTTCCTGACACCGGCGCAGCCAGCGGGCTGCACGGTGACGGATTTGAGGGTGTTGCGCACCTTCTGGAATATTCTGAAAGACGGCCAGAAAAATGTCCCCGCCGGGGTCTTTAAA
>CAYGUD010000463.1:0-2027 GCA_964352865.1 uncultured Hyphomonas sp. | reverse complement strand
AGCCACCCAATTCGGATTTTGCGCGGCCGCTGATCGTGCTTTACAGATTCGCGGCGGCAACCCTTTTGCGCTCGTGCTCCTGCCCGCCAGGATGCGCTTATACTTAATGTATTCTAGAGTGGCGAGGAGCTGAAGGCATTGGTGATCGCCCGGTGCGCAATCAATGGACGCAGCTAAATTATCCGTTCTCTTTTGGCTAAGTTTGCGTCGTAAATTTCATCAAAGTTTCAAGAGAGTTTTGCAACAGCCTTAAGGGTGATCTTCGTTTATTCCGTCTACGTTCAGGTCTTACGTCTAGGGGACCGGACTGATGACTGCGTTGCGAAATTTGAGAGCGTTTATTCGAGATTGCCGTGCAAACACGGCCATGATTTTTGCGCTTTCCCTTATACCGATACTTGGGGTTGCCGGGTTCGCGATCGACGTGAACCGACAACATTCGTATCAAAGCAAGATTCAGAATGGGCTCGACTTCGCAATCGTGGCAACGGCGCGCTACGCGCTGAAAAACCCCAGTGCGGATGACGATCAACTCAGAATAGTCGCTCAGGACTTTTTCGATGTCGAGATTGCGAACGCGCCAGAGATCAATCTCGCTAAGCTCAGTTTTGTACGCGATGGCGATTTGGTCACGATTGATGTCAGTGGCGACATGCCAACCAGTCTCATGCAGGTCATGGGCAAGAAGCGCATGCCGTTAGGAACAACAGCGGCGGCTGTATTTGGTGAACCTTCATCGGCCGAAATCGCTCTTGTTCTCGACACGTCCGCGTCCATGTCAGGATCGAAGCTAACGGCTTTACGTGTTGCCGCAAACGACATGGTCGACACCTTGGTCAAGCCAAACTCCACAGCGGTCAAAATGTCGATTGTACCATTTGCCACTTATGTGAACGTGGGCAAATCGAAAAAGGGCGAATCCTGGCTTCAGGTGCAGCCTGATCAGAGCAGCAGCAGGGATCAATGCTCAATCCCGAACTCCTGGTATAAGAAAAATTGTAAGCGTGAGTCCTATAACTGCTCGCGTGACGGGATTAAGCGCACGTGTAAGCGTTGGAAATGCGACCCGGACGAGAAGAAGAACGCGCCCAAAAAATGCAAAAAGAAAACGACCAAAAAGACCTGGTATGGCTGCGTCAAATCACGTCCGGATCCATACAATATTAAAGACAGCAATTTCGCCACGCAGAAAGTTGTCGGTTTCGTCAGCACAGGGTCCTGGACCTGTCCGACCGAAATTCGCGAACTGACCAACGTTCCGGGACAGTTGAAATCGACGACAGCGAAGTTGAATGCCAGCCAAAATACATACATTGCGACGGGGCTGACCTGGGGCTATCGCACGCTGACATCAAGCGCACCGTTCACCGAGGGAACGCCTGCAGCTGCTATGAAAGCCAAAAATGGCCGCCAGGCTTTAGTGCTCATGTCGGACGGTGAAAACACCAAGGCTCCAAACGCCAACGGTTACCACAATAGTAGCAACAAAACCAAAGCGAATGAAATCACAGAGAAAGTCTGTGATGAAATCAAGAGCGACGGCATTGAGCTCTATACAATCGCGTTTGAAATCACAGATTCTGCGACCAAAGCGCTTCTCAAAAGCTGCGCGTCCAGTTCTGATTATTATTACGACGCCAAGAATAGCGCTGATCTGAAAGCTGCATTCGAACAAATCAGCGATGAGTTCCGTGACATCGCCCTGGCCAAGTGAATTCAGCCAAGTCGCGAATGCTCGCGTCTTATTGAGCTCCGCTATTTTCGAAATGGCTTTTCGACAAAGCCGCGCACGCGCGACCGGTCTCCACTTTCCTGCCGCTCTCCACAGCTGAGCTTTGCTCAGACCGCGGAGTCCATTTCGGATTAGTGCGACTCTTTCCCGGGGAAATGGGTTGTGATGGGCCCCACGGTCTCCCTACGCTCGCCGTGGGGAACGGTGGGAATAGGCGGGTCTTAATCCGACCGAGTTCAGCCTGAATAGAGGCCTGTCCGAAATCGCTTTATCACTAAGCGGCGGTCCTCGCCCC
>CAYGUD010000462.1:0-2028 GCA_964352865.1 uncultured Hyphomonas sp. | reverse complement strand
ATATTGGTCAGGCGATCGAGAAACTCGAACATCTGGTCGCGGCGCAGCGTGACTTTACAACCGATCAGCATTTCTTCGCGCAGCTTAAAGCCAGCGATAGATTTGCGCGCTTTCGTGGCGACAGGCTTCTGACCTGCGATCTTTTCCATCTCAGCCAGAGCCGTTTTGATCTTCTTGGAATCAGCGACAGCTTCGCCAACACCCATATTGATCACGACTTTGTCGAGTTTCGGGATCTGCATGTCATTCGTGTAGCCAAACTCTTCTTTGAGTTTGCCACGAATCTGCTCGTCATACTTCTTCTTTAGGCGCGGGGTGTAGTCTTTAGACATCGAGTGCCTCCCCTGAACGTTTGGCAAAGCGGAACTTCCGACCATGCTCATCAATCTTAAAACCAACGCGTGTTGGTTTGCCGTCGCGTGGATCCATCAATGCAACATTTGAGGCATCGATTGGCGCTTCAAACGAGTTGATACCGCCCTGAGGATTGTCCTGGCTTGGCTTGACGTGGCGTTTGACCACGTTCACGCCGCGCACAACGACGCGCTTCTCAGCTGGAATCACTTTGAGCACTTCGCCCTCTGCGCCTTTGTTGCGGCCAGTGAGGACGATAACTCGGTCACCCTTTTTCACTTTCGCAGCCATAGCTACAGCACCTCCGGCGCAAGTGAGACGATCTTCATGTGATTCTTGGCGCGCAGTTCACGAGGAACAGGTCCAAAGATCCGTGTGCCGATCGGCTCATTGTTATTGTTGATCAGGACAGCGGCATTGGTGTCGAACCGAATGGTCGACCCGTCAGCGCGGTTAATGTCCTTGGCGACACGAACGACGACGGCACGACGCACGTCACCTTTCTTTACGCGGCCCGTCGGAATTGCTTCCTTGATCGAGACCACAATGACATCACCTACAGAGGCGTAACGACGCCCAGCACCGCCCAGCACTTTAATGCACTGAACACGGCGCGCGCCGGAATTATCCGCGACCCGTAGGTTGGACTGCATCTGGATCATGCGTCGCCTCCCTCAGATGAAACGATTTCCCAACGCTTCAGCTTGGAACGTGGCGGACATTCACGGATGGTGATTGTCTGCCCTTCTTTCGCAGCATTGTCTTCATCGTGGGAGTGGTAACGCTTAGAGCGGCGCACAGTTTTCTTCAGCAATGGGTGAAGGAAACGACGCTCAACACGCACAATAGCGGTCTTGTCCTGCTTGGTGGAGACCACAACGCCTTCCATAACACGTCTAGGCATATCTTATCTCCTACGCCTCAGCGTCCGCGCGGGCCTGCTCGCGCAACAAAGTCTGGACGCGTGCGATATCGCGGCGAACAACTTTAATGCGAGCGGTCTTTTCCAACTGGCCAGTAGCCTGCTGAAAGCGGAGGTTAAACTGTTCCTTCTTCAGTTGCAGGAGATCTTCCTTCAACTGGTCCGGGCTCTTCGAACGGAAATCAGCAGCTTTAGCCATGCCTAAATTCCTTCAATCCGACGGACGATTTTCGTGCGGATTGGCAGCTTAGCTGCGCCGAGGCGAAGCGCTTCGAGCGCGACCTCATCCGGAACACCGTCGATTTCAAACAAGATGCGACCAGGTTGAACGCGGGCGACCCAACGGTCGACAGAGCCCTTACCTTTACCCATCCGAACTTCAATTGGCTTGGCAGAGACCGGGGTGTCGGGGAAGACACGGATCCAAACCTTACCTTGACGCTTCATCTCACGGGTAACAGCCCGTCGAGTGGCCTCAATCTGACGCGCAGTGACGCGCTCAGGCTCAAGTGCTTTCAGACCAAATGATCCGAACGCGATCGAGAAACCACCTTTAGCGGTGCCCTTGATCCGGCCTTTGAACGCCTTGCGGTATTTTGTACGTTTCGGCTGACGCATTTTTTATGCTCCTGCCTTTGGGCCCGAAGCCGGACCGCGCTGGTTGCCAGAACGGGCACGAGATTCACCGGAGGTTTCCGCACGGCGATCACGCGCCATTGGATCATGCTCCATGATCTCACCCTTATAGATCC
>CAYGUD010000461.1:0-2036 GCA_964352865.1 uncultured Hyphomonas sp. | reverse complement strand
CGGTTTGACGGTGTCCCGCATCCGGCAATTGTTTTCATCAAAGCTGATGGCGAAGTCGCCGGTGTGCAAAAGGAAGACGGATATAAAACCCGTCCGCCAACTGCGGGCATCCCGCAACTGGTTACCTTGATCAATCAAGGCGCTCCCAGCGCGCCGTAAGCCGGAAATATGCGCAGGCATTAACTCTGGACGCTGTAGCAAATACAACTAATCTCTCCTGAAAATCACGGGAGAGATTTACCATGTTCAAGCGCGTCCTTACTGCGGCACTCGTAAGTGGTGTCCTGTCTTCGCCAGTTCTTGCCCAGAGCGTAGCGGAGCTCGACCCGCAAATCGAATTGACCGCGAAAAACCTCATGCGATACGCCATGAGCGACGAGATTGGGCTGGATTTTGTCGAAGGTCTGACAACCGAAGTCGGGCAGCGCCTGGCCGGGTCTGATGCCGAAGCACGGGCGCGCGACTGGGCGGTTGCCGAATTGTCAGAACTTGGCTTCGACGCCGTCCGCATTGAACCATTCGAGATTCCGTTCTGGTCGCGTAAATCTGAGTCCGTCGCGGTGATTTCGCCGAGCCCGCAACCTTTGATCGCGACCGCTCTTGGCGGATCTGCGGCTACACCTGTGGGCGGTGTCACGGGCCAAGTGGTTCGGTTTCAAAACCTGGCTGAGCTGCAGGCAGCGCCGATTTCAAAAGTCGACGGCAAGATCGTCTTCATCGATGAGCGCATGATCAAGACGATGGATGGGTCGGGCTATGGCATGGCCGTCCGCAAGCGCAGCCAATGTGCGCAATCTGCGGCTGACAAAGGCGCCCTTGCCTGTCTGATCCGTTCCGTCGGGACGCAGCCGCATCGCATGCCGCACACCGGCATCATGGCGCGTGATGGCGCAGAAGGCGCAGGCGCAGTGGCGGCGATTTCCGGACCGGACGCGGATCAGCTTGCACGTTTGCTGGCGCGTGGCCCCGTCACTGTTTCAGTTGATATCCAGACTGAGATCAAAACCAATGCGCCGTCCGGCAATGTGATCGCAGAGCTCACAGGTACGGATCTGGCGGATGAGATTGTTCTTATTGGCTGCCATCTTGATAGCTGGGATCTCGGCACCGGGGCGCTCGATGATGGCGCGGGATGCGGGATTGTGGTCGGCGCGGCAATGCTGATTGCGGACTTGCCTGAGCGGCCCCGGCGCACCATTCGGGTCGTACTCTATGGCGCTGAAGAAGTCGGCCTGTTTGGCGCCACTGCTTATGCCCGCGAGCATGGCGACAATCTGGACAAACATATGCTGGCCTCTGAGAGCGATTTCGGCGCGGCGCCGATCTGGCGCTTCCAGACGCGGTTTGGCGAGGCGGCTTTGCCTTATGCCCGCAAGATCCAGAGCCTGCTCATGCCGCTCGGTGTGACACCGGCTGATAATCGCGCCACTGGCGGTCCCGACATTGGTGTCCTGGCGCGCAGCGGTGTGCCTGTCGTTTCGCCAGGACAGAATGGCATGGACTATTTCGACTATCACCATACGCCGGACGATACGTTTGACAAGATCAAGCCTGACGAGTTCCGCCAGAATATCGCCGTCTATGCCGCCTTCACTTACATCGCGGCTGAGACCGGCTGGGACTTCCGCAAACAGCCGGACCCCGTGAGTGCGGGGACAGAATGACGCCTGAAGCGGCCCTGATCGAAACGGTCCGCTTCACGGCAGTACATGCCGGGCGCTATCCAGATGATGAGGCCAGCGCGCCCTGGCTGGTGACCGGAAGCGTGTTGATGGCACAGCAAGCGGCTGCCATCGCTTTGCGCGCTGCGGGGGATAGCATTCCAGCGCAGGTCGGCGCGACAGAGCTGCTTTTGCGGGCGGCGTCAAAGGACCGTTTGCCGGCGCCTTTTACGCTGCCTTTCGGCGCGGCGGCGCGGCAAGGCTTTGACCGCCTGGTTGACGCGCGCAACAGTTTTGCCCATCCGCGCGGGATCACCTGGTTTGTCAGTGCAGAGACCTTGACCCGCGGGCTTCCAGTGGCGCTCAATTCAGTTC
>CAYGUD010000460.1:0-2037 GCA_964352865.1 uncultured Hyphomonas sp. | reverse complement strand
TCACCATGGGTCACATTCGCATCGTCAACAGTTGCGCGCAATATCTGCAATGACGTCTATAGCGGACATCCGCTGACCCCCCCTTACCCCATAGCCGCAATCGCGTCTGCCACGGCGACGGTTCGCTCAGCCTCTTCGAGATGCAGAAGCTCGGTCATTTTGCCATTCACCTTGATCACGCCTTTGCCAGCATTGGCCGGGGCCGCGAAGGCGTCAATCACCGCCTTGGCTTGATCCACATCAGCTTCGGCAGGTGCAAAAATGCGGTTCGCGGCGTCGAGCTGAGAGGGATGGATCAGCGTCTTGCCGTCAAAGCCCATCAAGCGGCCTTGCAGGCTTTCCGCTTCCAGACCTTCTTCGTCGCCAATCCCGTTAAACACGCCATCAATTGCCAGCAGATCATAGGCCCGCGCCGCAGCGACACTCAGGCCGAGCGACGTCTGGAACGCGGTCCGTACAGGTGCATCATTCACACCCCGTAATTCCTTTGCCAGATCATTGGTCCCCATGACAAAAGCGGTGAGGCGCGTACGGCCAACGGCTTCGGCAATATCCTGAATGTTGAGAATGGCTTTCGGCATCTCAATCATCACCCAGAGGCCCATATCATCCGGCGCACCGGCGCGGGTCATGGCATCGTTCAAGCGGTCAATATCGCCGCCATCAATGACTTTCGGCGCGAGGATCGCATTCGGCCCGGCCGACACAGCAGCTTTGAGATCATCAAGGCCCCATTCGGTATCGAGTCCATTGATCCGGATCACAATCTCGCGCGGCCCATAGCCGCCGCTTTTGACGGCAGCGCAAGCGGTATCCCGTGCTTCGAATTTGGCTTCAGGGGCAACGGCATCTTCAAGATCAAAGATCAATGTATCGGCCGGAAGTGACTTGGCTTTTTCCAAAGCACGCGGATTGGCGCCCGGCATATACAGGCAGGAACGACGAGGGCGATGGGCAGATGCAGACATGAAGGTCTCCTTGACGGACGAGTTCGAACGCGACACGAGTGCCCGCTCACGCGCACGAAATCAACTCTTGGCCCCGGGTTAAGCATGCAACAGGACCTGCTACTACGAACTGGCACCGCTGCCGATTATGATACGCTAGGCGAGCTCGTTTTTGACGCCATCCATAATGGCCCAACGAAATACACAGCCGCCCAATCACAAGCATGGGCCCCGGCCCCCAAAAGCGGACCGGAATGGGCGGCGCGTCTGGATGCGCAACATATCGTTCTTGCCGAACGCGAAGGGGAGATTGTCGGCTTCATGACGATCGAACCCGGCGGCTATATCGATTTTGCGTACATCCGACCCCGCGCTCAGGGCAGCGGTCTGTTTCGACGCTTGTTTACCGACGTGCTGGCATGGGCGGACGCTCGAAAAGAACTTGTCTTGTCAACGCATGCCAGCCTGATGGCGCAACCCGCTTTTGCGGCCATGGGGTTCGAAGTGGATTATCACGAGACCGTCGACGTGGACGGGCAATCTTTGCCGCGTGCGCGGATGACGAAACCCCTATAAGGATCCTGGCATGACTGCGACCCCAATATCCGGCTTCACCGCGCCCGGTTTTGAATTCGTCCGCGATGTATTTGAAGCCAATTTTGCAGAAGACAAAGAGCTTGGCGCCGGGTTTTCTGCTTATCTCGACGGCGACCTGATCGTGGATTTGCATGGCGGCTATGCTGACCGCAAGAAGCAAACCGCCTGGAGCGAACGAACGGTTGTTCCGATTTTTTCGACCACCAAGCCGATTGCGGCTTTGGTTTTGGCGCGCGTGATTGACGCCCTGCCTGCAGGCTACGAAACACCGGTCGCTGATGTATGGCCAGAATTTGCAGCGAACGGAAAAGACGCGGTCACGATTGCTGAAATGGTCTCGCACCAGGCTGGATTGCCCGGGTTTGCAGATCCGGTCGATCCAGCGCTTTGGCTTGACCCGGAGGCTTGCGCGGCGGCCCTCGCAGCTTTGCTACCGCTTTGGTCGCCCGGGACGGCCCATGGCTATCACCCGCTGAGCTGGGGTTATCTGATT
>CAYGUD010000459.1:0-2053 GCA_964352865.1 uncultured Hyphomonas sp. | reverse complement strand
GTCTAAGGCGACGGCATCTTCCGGGATTCCAAATTGGGGGAGATAGATCCGCGACGGGGTCACGAGCATATTGGTATAGAGGCCGCAAGCGGAGCCAAAACGCGTGTCATAGATCTGGCTGCCATCATAAGGCGTGACGATTTCATGCAGCGTGACACCGGGCAGGCCTGCTTTCAGATCCGCCTTCAAGTCGGCGGCATAATCAGGGTCTTCGGGGTATGAATTGATGACCAGTGTGTTCTCGGCAATGAACGCCACGACGCCGTCGGCATGTTCCAGACCGCCTTGTTCGTCAGCTTCGATGAAAGCGACATGCGTAGCACCCGTTGCTTGTCTAACGAGGTCTCGCGCCGCCGCTTCGCTCAGCTTATTGTCGCGCAAAAACTTACGGCTGAGCACGGCGTTGCCCGCATAATCGTCGACGAAATTGCCGCCATCATTGAGCAAATCACTTTCTGCCAGAGTCACGCCTGCTGATTGGATAAAATCCGCCAAGGCATCTTGCACATGATCGGCGTCTGCCTGGCCTTTTAGGCCGCCGCCCTGCCCTGCCGCTGTATAGCGAAACATGATCGGCGCCGCGGCATTGAGCGGGCTAAAATCTCGCATCCAGATATCCAGCATCCCCACATTCACGACTTTGTCCAGGCCAAGATCAGCCACATAGGATGCGTAATCCTCCTGGCCAGACAGGATCAGAACATTGTCCCGCGGCGCGATCTGCCGGGCATAAGAGACATGAAAATCATAAATCTCCTGGCGCACATCTGCGTAGTAATCATCCCCGTCCGGCGGGGCTGCCAGAATGATCAGCTCTTTGTCATGGTTTGGCGGATCGATAGGCATCCCGCGCTCCTGTACTGGCGCGCATGACGCGATGACGAATAGGACAATTGGCAAAAAGATGTGACGCAAAGGACCCTCCGGGGTCCGGCGTAATCCTTGGCGCAGCAGAAGTCACTGTGTTTCCTGGCGACCGAATCCGGTCCATCTATCCATGTCCTTGCATGGCCTGGATCTGCTGCTCAGTCCGGCGAACCGTTTTAGCGCACGTGCACCAGGCGGCTCGAACCGTCGCGATGAGCGCGATGTCTCCGGCTTGATCCGAAACCCGAAAATAGCCGGCCGCCACAGTCGCAAGAGGAAATGTCGTCGTCCGCGAGAGTTTGACGACATTGAAATGCTTAGAAAAATCATGACGCTGTTCTGGAAGAACGGCTTTGATGGTGTCTCTCTGTCAATGATCATGAAAGAGACCAAATTGCAGAAGGTCCGTCTTTATGCCGCTTTCGGCGATAAGCGCTCAATTCCGGCCTCAGCGAAGCCGATTTGGCGGCCAAGGCTCAGGCACTTCTGGCCCTCAATGTTGGCTATCGCATCATGGCCAGAAGCAATGTCGCGATCGAAGGACTGGAAAACGCTGCGTCACAAGCGATGCGAATTGCAATCTAATGTCATCGCCTTCAAAAGCCGTTCGACCTGCGGATTAAGAGATTGATCGTCAGGGGCCGTCATCACCATGCAAAAAGCCCGCAGCACAGGCTCCGAGCTTTTTCGAACATGTCTGATCTATCCCGCTATGCCGCGTCGATGTCTTCGGCCAGGATCGTCATGTTGAGGGCGTAACTGGTTTCGCCGTCATCGACATCCTTATAGACCACAGCCAGAAATTCTGCGCCGAGATAAACCTCGACGGAATCATCGGTTTCCTTGCGAGCGATCAGACGAAGGCCCGGATTGAGTTTTTCTTTCAAGTACGCCTCGATGCGTAAGACTTCTTCGCGGCCCATGGCTCACTCCTAATCAATGCTGGCTTCGCCATAAACAGATGCGCGCGTGGTGAAAACCTCGCGATGCCGGATTTACACAAATTAGCTGTAGAAGCTGCTGGATTTTTCGCTTGATGGTGCCACAGGCGCGTCAGGCGGATTGACCATTTTCCACAGCGCGCCGAACAGAACGAAGAAAAACTCAACAATCATCCGCGCCACCAAGGTCGTCACAACGCCGAAGATCGTTGTTTCACTGACAAGGACCCGAACCACCGCATTGT